>DASWFO010000060.1:0-96354 GCA_036394195.1 Alphaproteobacteria bacterium
CGTCCACCGCCTCCACTTCCATCGTCGCCTTGTCGGTCTCGATCTCCGCGAGAACGTCGCCGGATTTCACCGGCTCGCCCTCTTTCTTCAGCCAGCGGGCGATCTTGCCCTCGGTCATCGTCGGCGACAGCGCCGGCATCAGCACTTCTACGGGCATCGGTGCTCTCCGGCTCAGGAGTCCAGCAGGACGTCGGTGTAAAGCTCGGAGGGATCCGGCTCGGGTGAGTTCTGGGCGAATTCCGCGGCCTGGGTGACGGTGTCCTTCACCTCGCGGTCGATCTTCTTGAGCGCCGCCTCGTCCGCGTGGCCGTCCTCGACCAGGCGCTTCGCCAGATGGTCGATCGGATCGTGCTGCGTGCGCATCTTCTCGACTTCTTCCTTCGACCGGTACTTGGCCGGATCGGACATCGAATGCCCGCGATAGCGGTACGTCTTCATCTCGAGAATGATCGGGCCCTTGCCGGAGCGGGCGAAGGCGATGGCCTTCTCGCCCGCCTCATGCACCGCCAGCACGTCCATCCCGTCCACGGCCTCGCCCGGAATGCCGTAGGCCTGGCCGCGATGGTAGAAGTCGGTCGTCGCCGAGGCGCGCTCGATCGACGTGCCCATGCCGTAGCGGTTGTTCTCAATCACGTAGACGACCGGCAGCTTCCACAATGCCGCCATGTTGAAGCTTTCGTAGACTTGGCCCTGGTTCACCGCCCCGTCGCCGAGATAGGTCAGGCAGACCCGGCTGTTGTTCCGGTACTTGTGGGAGAACGCGATGCCGGTGCCGATCGGCACTTGTGCGCCGACAATGCCGTGGCCGCCGTAGAAGTGCTTCTCCTTGGAGAACATGTGCATCGAGCCGCCCTTGCCCCTAGAATACCCGTCGCGGCGGCCGGTGAGCTCGGCCATGACGCCCTTCGGATCCATCCCGCAGGCGAGCATATGGCCGTGATCGCGATAGCTGGTGACGACGCTGTCGCCCTCTTCGATGGCGGCCTGCATGCCGACGACCACCGCCTCCTGCCCGATATACAAGTGACAGAAGCCCCCGATCAACCCCATGCCGTACATCTGTCCCGCCTTCTCCTCGAAGCGGCGGATCAGCAGCATGTCGCGGTAGAATTTGAGGAGCTCGGCCGGGCCGATGCGCTCCTCGGCCTTGGCTTTGCGCTTCGCGAGGGCCATCACGTCTCCTCCACCCCGATTTTTTTCAGTCGCCACAGTGTGTTCTTCGGTTAAGGACCGGTTGGACTGCTACGGTAATCAAACGTTCTCCGCCAAACAAGGCATAAGAAAACGCAACCGTATGATGCGGAACGATTTTTTATTAATTAACTGGAAAGCAGTTAAATAGACGAGAACTATCTTACGAATCCCCCGGCGTTAACGCACTAAACCGTTGTTGACGCCCATTTATTGGCAATTATCCCAGAATTCCACCGCCATCCCCTGGCCGGCACCGCAGCCACCGCGTCCCTCATCCTTGGACCGCGTCGACCTGCTCCTGTTTTAGGCTGGCGTCGGCGCTCCGTCCGACGACATTCCGGCCATCGAAAGGTTCCGGAAAAATCGATTTCTCGATATGGTCGCGGCCGACAATTGATCTGAGGCTCAGGAGGTTTCGCGTTATGGATCTGGGTATCGCCGGAAAGACCGCCGTCGTCTGCGCCAGCTCGAAGGGGCTCGGCAAAGGCTGCGCCGTCTCGCTCGCCAAAAACGGCGTCAACCTCGTGCTCAATGCGCGCGGCAAGGAGGCGCTCGAGGCCACCGCCGAGGAGATCCGCAAGGCCACCGGCGTGAAGGTCACGACGATCGCCGCCGACGTCACCACCGATCAGGGCCGTGCCGCCCTGCTCGCGGCGGCCCCCAATCCGGACATCCTGGTCAACAACGCCGGCGGCCCGCCTCCGGGCGAGTTCCGCAACTGGTCGCGCGAAGATTGGCTGAGCGCTGTCGAATCGAACATGCTGACCCCGATCTTCCTGATCAAGGCCGTCATCGACGGCATGATCGACCGCCGGTTCGGGCGCATCGTCAACATCACCTCGAGTGCCGTGAAGGCGCCGATCGCCGTGCTCGGTCTGTCGAACGGGGCGCGCACCGGCCTGACCGGCTTCGTGGCCGGCCTGTCGCGCGACGTCGCCAAGCACAACGTAACGATCAACAACCTGCTGCCCGGTGCGTTCGACACCGACCGCATCCGCAACGTGATGGCCGGCATGGCCAAGCGGACCGGAAAGCCGGTCGACGAGATGCGGCAGGAGCGCCTGAAGGCGATTCCGGCCGGCCGGTTCGGAACTCCCGACGAGTTCGGCGAGCTGTGCGCGTATGTGTGCAGCGCGCAGGCGTCCTATCTCGTCGGCCAGAATTTCCTGATCGACGGCGGGTCTTATCCGGGAACGTTCTAGGGCCGATCAAGCGGTCTTGCATCCCTCGTCACCCCGGCGAAAGCCGGGGTCCGGACTCTCGATCGGACTGGACGCCGGCCTTCGCCGGCATGACGATCTGGAAGAAGCGACTTAAGTCGCCTCGGCCTCTCTGGCCACTCAGCGCGGTCCTGACGTCTCCGGTATGATGATCTCATCCGGGCGCGAGTAGTTCAGGATCACCCGCGCCCGCTCGTCCAGCATGTCCGGATCGAGATTGTCGGCGCGCAGCAGCTTCACGCGCCGCTCCAGCGCCTTGCGCTCGGCCTGGATCTCGTCGAGCTGCGCCTGCGCTTCGACAAGCCGCTCGCTGAGCCGCACATAGGCGGTCAGCCCGCGATCGCCCTCGATCGAGTGATAGACGAAGTAGCCGACGACGCAAAAGCCGAGCACCGGCCCCACCACGTCGCGTGCCCGACGCTTGAGCTCCCGCCAAATGAACATCCGGGCAGCGAATCACAGCGCGACTCCGGCCGTCAACCCGATTCGCGACCAAAAAGCGTAACCGATTCAAAAGATTGGGGATAATTCTTCGACGACCGGCCCGAGTCGTAGACCCAAGTGGTTGATCTGTAAGGGCCGACTCGGCGCAGTCAGGTGCTGGCCGGGGCGGTGAACTCCATGCCCGCCATGCGTCCGACAAACGGCTTCGCTGGGCTGTCCCGGGTCAGCACCAGCTCGGTGCTGCCGGCCCCCGTCGACAAGGTGACCACCAGCCGCTTCATCGACCGCTGAACGATCTTGGCGTCGACCACGCGATCGTTGTTGGTGCAGGTCACTTTCACCGTATCGGCCATGGCTCAGGTCTTCCTCAGGACGCTGCGCCCGGCGTAGCGGGCCTCGGCGCCCAGCTGCTCTTCGATCCGGATGAGCTGGTTGTACTTGGCGAGCCGGTCGGACCGCGACAGCGAGCCGGTCTTGATCTGACCGCAATTGGTCGCGACCGCGAGGTCGGCGATGGTCGCATCCTCGGTCTCGCCGGAGCGGTGCGACATCACCGCCGTGTAGCGCGCGCGATGCGCCATCTCCACCGTCTCGAGCGTTTCCGACAGCGTGCCGATCTGGTTGACCTTGACCAGGATCGAGTTGGCGACCCCCTTGGCCAGGCCCTCGGCGAGCCGCTTCGGGTTGGTCACGAAGAGGTCGTCGCCGACGAGCTGGACCTTCTTCCCGAGGCTCTGGGTCAGCGCTGCCCAGCCGGTCCAATCGTCCTCGGACATGCCGTCCTCGATCGACACGATCGGATAGCGGGCGACCAGCCCCTCGTAGAACTTGACCAGCCCGGCGGCGTCGAGCGTCTTTCCTTCGCCCTCCATCACGTACTTGCCGTCCTTGAAAAACTCCGTCGACGCGGCGTCGAGCGCCAGCATGACGTCGCCGCCGGGCTTGTAGCCGGCGGCCTCGATGGCCTTGGCGATGAAGCCCAGGGCGTCGTCGGCGCTCTTCAGGTTGGGGGCGAAGCCGCCCTCGTCGCCGACATTCGTCGCGTGCCCTGCGTCAGCGAGCCGTTTCTTCAGCGCCTGGAAGATCTCCGAGCCGGTGCGAACGGCATCGGCCATCGTGGGTGCGCCGACCGGCATGATCATGAATTCCTGGATGTCGATCGGGTTGTCGGCGTGCGCGCCGCCGTTGATGATGTTCATCATCGGCACCGGCAGGACATGCGCGCGCGCCCCGCCGACATAGCGGTAGAGCGGCTGGCCGGCGGCGAGCGCCGCCGCCTTGGCGATTGCCAGCGACACGCCCAGGATGGCGTTGGCACCCAGCCGGCCCTTGTTGGGCGTGCCGTCCAGCTCGATCAGGGCGCGGTCGAGGGCCAGCTGGTCCTCGGCCTCGCGTCCGGAGAGCGCGTCGAAGATCTCGCCGTTCACCGCGTCGAGGGCCTTGAGAACGCCCTTGCCGCCGTAGCGCGCCTTGTCGCCGTCGCGGCGCTCGACCGCTTCGTGCGCGCCGGTGCTGGCCCCGGACGGTACGGCGGCGCGCCCCATGACGCCGTCCTCGAGAGTCACGTCAACCTCGACGGTCGGGTTGCCGCGGCTGTCCAGAATTTCGCGGGCGCGGATATCGGCGATGGCGGTCATGGAGCGCCTATTCAGTTGATGATGGAGAGGGCTGGTGTGCGCGTTTTAGCAGGCGCGCCGCCCGGATTCAAACCGCTCGCGGCAACACAGCTGTAACAAACATCGCGCCGACGATGATCGCCATGACGACCGTGGCCAGCCAGCCGACGGCGAGCAAGACCGGCGGCGCGGTCAATTTCCCCATGACCCGCGGCCGGCGCACCATGTCCATCATGACAATCATCAGCGGTACGGCGACGACGCCGTTGAGCACCGCGCACCAGAACAAGGCCTTGATCGGGTCGACGTCGGTAAAATTGATGATCACGCCGATGCCGGTCGCGACGGCGATCGTCGCATAGAACGCCCTGGCTTTGCGCGGCGGGCGGCCGAGGCCGACGCGCCATTCGAGCGCCTCACCCACTGCGTAGGCGCCAGACCCCGCAAGGATCGGTACCGCCAGAAGCCCGGTGCCGATAATCCCGATCGCGAATACGGTGGACGCGAGCGGTCCGGCAATCGGGCGCAGCGCCTCCGCCGCCTGGGCCGAGGTCTGGATATCCATGATGCCGTTGGCGTGGAGCGTGGCGCCGGCCGCCACAATGATGAAAAATCCGATGAGATTCGAAAACGCCATGCCGACATAGGTGTCGACGCGGATCCGCAGGAGCGTGGCCGGCGCCCGCTTCAGCTGGCGGCGCAACGCGCGGTTGCCGGGTTGATCATGGATCTCCTCGACCTCCTGACCCGCCTGCCAGAAGAAAAGGTAGGGGCTGATCGTGGTCCCGAACACCGCGACGACCGCCACCACCGCATCGGGGCCCGCCCCGAGCCCCGGGATCAACGCCAGCCAGACGACCTCCCCCCACGGCACGTGGACGACGAACGCCACGGCGACATACGCGAACAGCGACAATGTCAGCCACTTCAGCACGTCGGCATAACGCCGATAGGGGATGAAGATCTGAAGAAGCGCGCACATCGCCCCGAACAGCACCGCGTAGAGATGAGTCGAGCCGCCGATCATCAGCTTGAGGGCCGATCCCATCGCCCCCAAATCGGCCCCGAGATTGAGCACGTTGGCGATCAGCAGGAGACCGACGGCGGCGCGCAGCAGCCAGACCGAGTAGTGCCGGCGGAGATTGCCGGCCAGGCCATAGCCGGTCACGCTGCCGATGCGGGCACTGATCTCCTGGACCGCCGCCATGAGCGGGAAGCTGAACAGCATCGTCCAGCCGAGCGCATATCCGAACCGCGCGCCGACTTGCGAATATGTCGCGATCCCGCTCGGATCGTCGTCCGACGCACCGGTGACCAATCCCGGCCCGAGCCGGCGCCAGAGAGGGCGTTCGTTCGGCTCGGTCGTGTCGACGCTGTGGGCCAGGGCGGGGTCCGTTGTGTCGTTGAGACACGATACCAACGGCTTGGGCGACGATCTGTTCCTTATCGACGCAAAAGCGTCATGCGCCGACCTGGTCCGCGAAGTGATTGAAGTCCCGCGCGACGACGTCCCAGTTTCCGTCCGGCGCCAGATCGGTCTTCTGGTTCGAGCCATGCTCGGTCGGCCGGGGCACGAACCCGGTGCGCAAGCCAAGCGCCTGGGCGGCGCGAAGATCGCGGTTATGCGCCGCCACCATCATCACCTGCGGCGGCTTCAAGCCGAGGATGCGGACCGCCTCCAGATAGCTGGCCGGCACCGGCTTGTAGTTGCGCACCACCTCCGAGCCGAGAATGCAGTCCCAGGGAATGCCGGCACGCTTGGCCATGTCGAGCAGGAGTGCCACGTTCCCGTTCGAGTGTGGCGCGATGATGAACTTCCGTTTGAGCCGCGTGAGGCCCGGCACCGTGTCGGGCCACGGATCGAGCCGGTGCCAGGCACGATTGAGATCGTTGACTTCGTCCTCCGACAGCTTGCCGGCGAGGCCGAAGCGCGGCAGGAGCCCGTCCAGCGTCTCGCGGTGCAGGACGTCGAGAATGGTCCACGGCCGCTTACCTGAGCGCACGGTCTCCATCGAGGGCTGATAATTGGCCCGCCAGGTGTCGGCGAAGGCGAGTGGATCCAGGTCGACGCCCTTCGCGCGCGCGACGGCCGCCACCTCGCGCGCGACGCCGTTGCGCCAGTCGACGCACGTCCCGAACACGTCATAAATGAGGGCTTTGACGTCGCTCACCATGGCCGAATCGGTCCTCCGCGCTGCCAAGGGTGGGTCAGCCGCCGTACAGGAAGTTCGGCAGCCAGAGCGTCATGCCCGGCCAGATATACATGATCACCAGGCACAGGATCACGATCACCATGTACGGCATCATGCCGGCGAAGATCTGGTTCAGCGTCACGTGCTTGGGCGCGACACCCTTGAGATAGAAGGCCGACATCGCGACCGGCGGTGACAGGAACGCCGCCTGCAGGTTCACAGCCACCATCGTGCCGAACAGCACCGGGTCGACTTTGAAGTGGGACAGCAGCGGAATGAAAATCGGAATGAAGATGACGATGATCTCGGTCCATTCGAGCGGCCAGCCGAGGAAGAAGATGATCGCCTGGGCGACGATCATGAATTGCGTCGGCGACAATTCGAGGCCCAAAACCCAGTGCTCAATCACCTGCTGCCCGCCATGCAGCGCGAACACCGCCGAGAACAGCGCCGATCCGACGAACAGCCAGCAGACCATCGCGGTCGTCTTGGCGGTCAGGAAGGTCGATTCCCTGAGGATCTGCAGCAATTTCCGGGAGGTGAGCAAGTCCCAGATCCACGGAACCGCCGTCCCCAGGAATATTCCGCCGAGCGACCCGGACACGATCAGGGTGACGATGTCGCCGCGCAGCGATCCGAGGGCGAGGCCGATCGCGACACCCGCCAGGCTCGACCATAAGGTGGTGCGCAGATATTTTGCGTAGTTGGCGAGGTACATGGCGCCCAAGGCGCCAACGCCGGCGGATTCGGTGGCCGTCGTGATGCCGAACAGGATGACGGCGAGCACGACGAACGTGAGCACGCCGAGCGGTACGACGGACGCTTCGAGCATCTTGAGGATCTCGAGCTGCTCTCCGTCCATGCGCCAGTAGTAGATCAGGAGCACCAATGCGGAGAGCGCAGCGAAGCCCCAGAACCACTCGTAGAAATTCTCAGGGACCTTTCCGACATCCGAGTCGGTCTCCACCGTGGCGAAGCCCGTCCCGAGCTCCTGCACGCCCTGATCGCTGCCGGCCTCCATGTCGGCGGGCTCATCAGACCCCGTTCCAAGTTCTGTCGTCTCTGTGGAGGCTGGCGGGGCGATGCGGGCGCTGCCCTGATCCGCCGACTGCGCCGCCACCGTCGGCGCTTCGGGCTCCGGCTCGGCGGCGTTATGGACGATCACGTACCACCACGCGGCGGCGAACATTGCGACGGTGAGCACCACCGGGATGAGAGCCGCCAGCGCCGTTTTGAGAACGGTTGCGTAGGTGACGTACTCCCCTTTCGGCCCGGTGCCCTTCACGGCACCCGGCCGGAACAGGGCGAGCAGCAGCCCGGCCATGACGCGCTTGGCCGGCCCGCTTTGGAGCCGGGCGAGCCAGTCCGGGACCGGAACGCGATACTGGTCTTCGGGCAGCTTCGGCGCGACCTTGGGATTGATGAGCGCCCAGCCGACGATATAGATGAGATACAGGAACGTCAGGAAGAAGCCCGGCAGCATCGCCGCCGCGTAGAGCTTGACGATCGATTGCCCCGCGACGGCGGCATACACGATCAGCATCACCGACGGCGGGATCAGGATGCCAAGAGTGCCTCCCGCGGTGATGGCGCCCGACGCCAGGCGCACGTCATATCCGGCGTTCAGCATCGGGCGCAGCGCGATGACGCCCATCAGCACCACCACCGCGCCGACGATACCCGACGCGATGCCCCAGAACGCGCAAACCAGCAGCGTGGTGACCGCGAGCGATGCCGGAACCCGCTTGAACGCGAGCTGCACGCTGTAGAACATCTTATCGACGAGGGCCGCTCGTTCGATGATGTATCCCATGAACACGAAGAGCGGGATCGAGATGAGGGTATCGTTGTTCATCGCCCCGTAGGTGCGCTGAACCAGGAGATCGAACACCCGATTGTCGAAGAAGGGGTGCGACGGATCCCAGAACGCGACGTAGCCGAACAACATTCCCAGGCCCATCATCGTAAACGCCGTGGGAAAGCCCATCATGATCGCGGCCACGATCAGGCCGAGCATCGACAGCCCGAGAAGCGGATCGCTCACTTTTTGTCTCCGTGGCGAGCCGTGTCTTCGACCGCGCGATCGCCGAGACCGCGCTGCTGCGCCGCTTCGTGAATTTCCTGCGCCTTCTCGATCGCCATGCGCCGCGACTCTTCGTCAACGAATTCGCTGTGCGCGAGCTGCTCGCCGACGACGTCGATTTCCTCGACGTCGCGCAACCGCTCGGGCCACTCTCCGGTCTGAAGACACACGATGCAGCGCACGATTTCGGCGACGCCCTGGACCATCACCAGAAATCCGGCGATCGGGATGATTGTCTTGAAGTGGTAGACCGGCGGCCCGTTGGCGGTCATGGAGTGCTCGCCAATGCGCCACGAGATGGACGCGTAATCGAAGCCGGCATACATCATCGCGAGGACGCCGGGGGTGAAGAAGAGAATGTAGAGCGCCAGGTCGAAGGCCGCCTGGGTGCGCGGCTTCATCGAGCTGTAGAGGAAATCGCCGCGCACATGCCCGTCCTGCGACAGGGTGTAC
Organism: Alphaproteobacteria bacterium; assembly: GCA_036394195.1. Taxonomy (GTDB): domain Bacteria; phylum Pseudomonadota; class Alphaproteobacteria; order CACIAM-22H2; family CACIAM-22H2; genus DATJPD01. The sequence goes on from DASWFO010000060.1 coordinate 9,203, forward strand.
GCGCCGCACATCATGAACAGGGTTCCGTAGATGATGTTGTCGACGTCGAAGATCCACGCCGTCGGCGCGTTGAGGATGTAGCGCTTGAACACCTCCACGCAGACCACGAGCGTCAGCACGAGGATCAGCCAGGAAAATGCCTTCCCCGACCAGTCGCTGAGTCGATCTATCCGGTACAGGAATTTTTGGACGTTCATCGGCGAGCGGCAGTCAATAAACTAAGGCGCATGAACGCGAGACACCACGCCGGAACGGAATGGTGCCTCGCACCGTCTCCCAACGCTCAGGTCTTCGTCGGCGCAGTCTTGCGGCCGAAGTAGTGGTTGTAGGCCATGCGCCGGGGCACGTTGTTGTCCATGTCCCACGCCACCGCGCGCTCGGCGAACTTCTTCTGCGACTCAAGGATTTCCTTGAACAGCGGAATTTCGCCGGATTTCTTCGCGACGACCTGATCGTATACCTCGATCGTTTTCTGCAGGACTGAGTCCGGCGTCCTGTAGAACCGGACCTTCTCCTTCGTCTTGAGCTCGACATAGTCCTGCGAATAGCGATCGATCGCCTTCCAGGTGAGGTCCTGCGACGCGGCTTCGACCGCATTGGAGATGATCGCCCGCATATTGGGCGGCAACGAGTTGAACTTGGTCTTGTTGAACGTGATCTCGAACTGCTCGGCGTTCTGGTGGAAGCTCTGCAGCATGCAGACCTTCGAGACGTCCGGGAAGCCCAGCACGCGGTCCGACGTCATGTTGTTGAACTCGGCCGCATCGAGCAGCCCGCGGTCCATGGCCGGCACGATTTCGCCGCCCGGCAGCGCGTTGACGGCGGCCCCCATCGCGGTGAAGACGTCGATCGAAATGCCGACGGTCCGGTATTTGAGCCCCTGGAAATCCTCGGCCTTGGTCACCGGCTTCTTGAACCAGCCGAGCGGCTGGGTCGCCATCGGCCCGTACGGGAACGACACGACGTCGGCGCCGATCGAACTGTAGATCTTCTCCAGCAGCTCTTTCCCGCCGCCGTATTTGTGCCACGACAAAAGCATGTTGGCGTCCATGCCGAAGGCCGGGCCGGAGCCCCACAGCGCCAGCGCCGGAGCCTTGCCGTAGTGGTACACGAGCACGCCATGGCCGCCGTCGAGCGTGCCCTTGGACACCGCGTCGAGCAGCCCGAACGCCGGAACTACCGCACCGGCCGGCAGCACGTCGATCTTCAGATCGCCGCCGGTCATGTCGTTCACCTTCTTGGCGAAGTCCAGGGCGTACTCGTGGAAGATATCCTTCGACGGCCAGGTGCTCTGCCAGCGCATGGTCACCGGGCCGGCTTGGCCGCGGCTGACGTTGGGCGCAACCACCGCACCAGCCGCAGCCACGCCGCCGGCGGTGAGTGTCTTCAAGAACGCGCGCCGGCCTTTGGCCGCGCTTTTCCGTATCGGTCGAGTCATGGCGTTTCTCCCCTCTAGGTCGGACACTGCCGCTTGGCGACTGGTCGACTATCGCTCTTAGCGGCGATGGCCGAAGATTTTCACGTTCTTCGGTTGACGGCAAGCTTAATACTCGAAGACAACACCACCTGTTGAAAGGTTATTCCAATTTCTGCGCACTCGGTGCGTTCCGTGACTTGCGGGGGTTGGTTAATGCCTAATGGACGATCATCCCGGTAAAGACGTACGCCTGTAACATCACCAGCACGCCGACAAGACAGGCAAGCACGATCGAATGCCAGAAGACGAAGCGCAGGATCGTGCCCTCGTGACCGAACCAGTTCGTCGCCGTCGACGCGACGACGATCGACTGGGCATCGATCATTTTGCCCATCACACCGCCCGATGAATTTGCGGCGCCCATGAGGATCGGCGACAGGCCAAGTTGTTCGGAGGTGATCTTCTGCAAGCCGCCGAACAGCACGTTCGACGCCGTATCCGACCCGGTGAGTGCCACGCCAAGCCAGCCGAGCAGAGTTCCAAAGAACGGATAGAGGAACCCGGCGTGCGCAAAGGCCAGGCCGAGCGTCGCGTCGATGCCGGAATACCGCGTCAGGGTGCCGATCGCCAGCATCGCCGCGATGGTGATGAGCGAGTAGCGCACCACATAGATCGTCCGGCCATAGGCCCGGATGAGGCCCATCGGCGAGAAGCCCATCACAAAGCCGGATATGATCGCCGCGATCAGCATGCCGGTGCCGGTGAACGAGAGATAGGTGAAGGCGAACACCGCGCCCTCGGGCGTGGGTTTCGCAACCACGGGCGGCACTTTGTTGATCAGGTTGTGAAGTCCCTCGACCGCGTAGTTCCAGGTGAAGATCGGGTTCACGATCGCCTTGAACCAGCCGGTTCCCCAGATCAGGAGAATGACGCAGACGATGATCCAGGGCGTCAGGGATGCCCACACCTGCGCCCGCGTCGGTTTGATCGTCGAGGGAGCGCGCTTGGGCATCGTCGCGGCCGAGTCATCTCGGGTGCGAAGGGCCGGCGAGAGCCACAGCTGTTTCGGCTGCCAGATCTTCATAAAGCCGATCAGGCAGGCCATGGAGATCAGCGACGCGCCGATGTCGACGATCCACGGATTGACGTAGTTCGAAATCACGAATTGCGGAATCGCGAAGCTCACGCCGCAGACGAGGATTGCCGGCCAGATCTCGATCATGCCGCGCCACCCGGCAAAGGCCCAGATCAGCCAGAACGGCACGATGAACGAGAAGAACGGCAGCTGCCGGCCGACCATCGCGCCCAGAAGATAGGGATCGAGGCCGGTGACAGAGGCGAGGCCGGCGATCGGGGTGCCGAGCGCGCCATAGGCGACAGGTGCCGTGTTCGCGATCAACGACAGCCCCGAGGCTGCGAGCGGCGAAAAGCCGAGACCGATCAGAATGGCGCCGGTGACGGCGACGGGCGTCCCGAATCCTGAGGCGCCTTCGAAGAACGCCCCGAATGAAAACGCGATCAGGAGCAGCTGCAGCCGCCGGTCGGCTGTGACGCCGCCGATCGTCTGCTGCAGGATCTCAAACGTGCCCTTCTCGACCGTCAACCGGTAGAGAAAGATGACGTTGAGCACGATCCAACCGATCGGAAACAGGCCGGTGACCAAGCCGAGGATGCTGGCGCGAATGGCCAAATCCGTCGGCATCGTGAACACCGCGACGGCGATCACGATCGCGACGATCAGCGCCACCACGGCCGCGACATGGGCTTTGACCTTGCCCGACGCGATGAGGATCAGCAGCGTCGCGACCGGGATGGCCGCGATCACTGTCGACAGCGCTTCATTGGCGAATGGGTTGTAGACTTGGTTCCACATGGTTTCCTCGTGATGCCCGTCTTTGTTGCGGCGACTCGCTGGCGCGCGGGGTCCCGCCGCAGTAGCAGGTTTTAGGACGATCAGGAAGCCGACGGCGCGGCCAGGCGCGATCGTTTGATAGTCCAACAATTTGACTGCACTGGACGCTGCGCCTATTCTTTGTTTTGCCGTCCAATCAGGCCGTGGCGCAGCACGAGGACCCCATGGAGCGTTCATTCAAAGCCGAAGTCGAATCCCTCCGTCTGGGCGAGGGAGAGACGTTCCACGGCGAAGGCATCCTCGCCGTCACCAAGGCGCTGCTGCAGTCCGGGGTCAGCTATGTCGGCGGCTACCAGGGCGCTCCGGTCTCCCACCTGATCGACGTGCTGGTCGATGCGAAGCCGCTGCTCGACGAGCTCGGCGTCCATCTCGAGACCTCGACCAGCGAGGCGGCGGCGGCGGCGATGCTGGGCGCCTCGATCAACTATCCGTTACGCGGCGCCGCGACGTGGAAAGCGACGGTCGGCACCAACGTCGCCTCGGACGCCCTGTCGAACCTCGCCTCCGCCGGCGTGAAAGGCGGTGCCCTGATCGTCATCGGCGAGGATTACGGCGAAGGCGCCTCGATCATCCAGGAGCGCAGCCACGCGTTCGCGATGAAATCGCAGATGTGGCTGCTGGATCCGCGGCCGAACCTGCCGACGATCGTCAACATGGTGGAGCGCGGGTTCGAGCTGTCCGAAGTCTCGAACACGCCGGTGATGCTGGAATTGCGCATCCGCGCCTGTCACGTCTACGGCCGCTTCAAGACGAAGGCCAACCGTCGGCCGCAATTCTCGCGGCATGACCTGATCGAACGGCCCGACTTCGATTTCAGCCGCATCTGCCTGCCGCCCGCGACCTATGCGCAGGAGAGGCACAAGGTCGAGCACCGCATGCCGGCGGCGATCCGCTATGTCGCCGAGAACCGCTTGAACGAGATGTTCCCGGGCGATGCGGGCGAGATCGGCGTCATCATGCAGGGCGGGCTGTACAACACGGTCGTCCGTGCCCTCCACCAGGTCGGGCTGGCCGACGCATTCGGCCGCTCCCGCATTCCGCTTTACGTGCTGAACGTCACCTATCCGCTGATCCCCGACGAAGTCGCGAAGTTCTGTGTCGGCAAGAAAGCGGTGCTGATGGTCGAGGAAGGCCAGCCGGACTACCTCGAGCAGGCGATCAACGTCGTGCTGCGCAAAGCCGACCTGCAGACCAGGGTGCACGGCAAGGACGTGCTGCCGATGGCCGGCGAGTACACGTCCGAGACGGTGCTGCGCGGCGTCGCGGGCTTCCTCGAGAAGGTCGCGCCGCGCAATATCGACGTTGCGCGCGCGACGTCGCGGGTGAAGACGGTCGACGAGCACAAGGCGCAGGCGCTCTCGCTGCTGGGCGGCCCGGTGCCGCCGCGGCCGCCGTCATTCTGCACCGGCTGCCCGGAGCGGCCGATCTTCAGCGCGCTCAAGATCCTCGAGCGCGACCTGGGCCCGACACATATCTCCGCCGACATCGGCTGCCACACGTTCTCCACCTTGCCGCCGTTCAACCTTGGCAACACCGTGCTCGGTTACGGGCTTGGGCTCGCGAGTTCCGCCGGCGTCGGGCCGAGTTTCAACAAACGCGTCATCTCGATGATGGGCGACGGCGGCTTCTGGCACAACGGCCTGACCAACGGCGTCGCCTCGGCGAATTTCAACCGGAACGACGGCGTGCTCGTCGTCGTCAAGAACGGCTACAGCTCGGCGACCGGGTGGCAGTGGCTGCCGTCATCGCTGCAGAGCCGCAGCGCCGGCCCGGGCGGCATGACGATCGAAGGTGCCTTGAAAGGCGTCGGCGTCAAGTGGTTGAAGACGGTCTACACCTACGAAGTCAGCAAGGTCGTCAAAGTGCTCAAGGAGGCGATGACGACCGCCGAGCGCGGGCTCAAGGTGATCATCGCCGAGGGCGAGTGCATGCTGGCCAAGCAGCGCCGCGTGCGTGCCGAAGATGCAAAGAAGATCAAGGCGGGCAAGCGTGTGGCGATGCCGAAATTCGGCGTCGATGACCAGGTGTGCACGGGCGACCACTCGTGCATCCGCCTCTCCGGCTGCCCCTCTTTGTCGGTCAAGGAAAATCCCGACAAGCTGCGCCGCGACCCGGTCGCCACCGTGATCGAAACCTGCGTCGGCTGCGGCAATTGCGGCGAGGTCTCTCACGCCGCGATCCTCTGCCCGAGCTTCTACAAGACCGAGGTGGTGTACAATCCGGGCGCCCTCGAGCGCGTGCTCGACGGCATCAGGCGCCGGGTCATCGCCTGGCTCGCGACGCCGGAAGCGATCCCCACCCCTGCCCTGCCCGGAGAAGCGCGCATGGCCGAGGCGGCGGAGTGAGATTCAGTGACCGCCGCTCTTAAAAGTTTTCCCTCTCCCCCAAAAGACGGGGGGCCAGGGAAAACTTATTTCGAGGGCGCTGCGTAATGGCTGCAACCGATCCGCGTCCAGTCACTTTGATGATCGCCGCCATGGGCGGCGAAGGCGGCGGCGTGCTCACCGACTGGATTCTCACCGCCGCCCATGAGGCGCACCTCGTGGCGCAGAACACGGCGATTCCCGGGGTCGCCCAGCGCACTGGCGCCACGACCTATTACATGGAGATCTTTCCCGAGCGCATGCCGGACGGCGCCTCGGAGCCGGTGATGTCGATCTACCCGCAGGTCGGCGACGTCGACGTGATGGTGGCGACGGAGCTCGTCGAGGCGGGCCGGGCCTGCCAGAACGGCTATGTGACGCCCGATCGCACGACCTTGATCGCGTCCACGCACCGCGTCTATGCGATCGCCGAAAAGACGGCGATGGGCGACGGGCGGCTCGACACCACGCAAATCGAGACAGCGGTCCGCCGGATGGCCAAGCGGGCCGTCCTGTTCGACGTCGCCCGCGCGGCGCGCGACAACGGCAGCGTCATCAACGCCGTCATCCTCGGCGCCATCGCTGGCACCGGCGTGCTGCCGATCCCCGCCGAGACCTTCGAGCGCGCCATCCGCGCCGAAGGCAAATCGGTCGACGCCAATCTCCGCGGCTTCGCCTATGGGCTGAAGGCGGCCAAAGGCGACATCGTCGAGCTCCGTCCGCGCGCCGCGAAGCCGGCGGCGGCGACACCTTCAGAGGTGCTCGCGGACTTCCGCGACCGGGTCGTCCGCGACTATCCGCAGACCGCCCGCGAGATCGTGCTGGAGGGTGCCGCCCGTTGCTTCGATTATCAGGATGCGCCCTACGCCACGCTTTATCTCGACCGTCTCGACCGCATCGCCGCCGCCGACAAGGCCGGGGACGGAACCGTCACCCGCGAGACCGGAAGGCATCTGGCGCTGTGGATGACCTACGAGGACGTGATCCGGGTCGCCCAGATCAAGACCCGCACCGCGCGGCTCGACAAGGTGCGCGCCGGGGCCGGCGCCAAGCCCGACCAGCCGGTGATCGCCACCGAGTTCCTGAAGCCGGGCATTGACGAACTGTGCTCGATCCTGCCGCCGGTGCTGGGCGCCCGCGTGATCGCCTGGGCCGACCGCACCGGCCGGCGCGACAGGCTGCATCTCGGGCTCCATATCCGCACCAGCACGGTGTTCGGCTTTTTGATGCTGCGCCTGATGGCGGCGCTGAAGCCGTGGCGGCGCCGCGGCTACCGGTACGGCGTCGAGCAGAGCCTGATCGAGCGCTGGCTGCGGGCGGTCGAGGCGGCGGCCGGCCGCGATGCCGGTCTCGCCCGCGAGATCGCCGAATGCGCGCGGCTGATCAAGGGCTACAGCGACACGCACCGCCGCGGCATGGGGAATTTCCAGCGCCTCATGGACACCCTGGTCGAGCCGGCGCTGGCGGCAGCCGGCGACAAGCGGCCGGATTTCTATGCCAACGCCGCGGCCGCCATCGCGACCGCCCGCAACGCGGCCCTCGCCGATCCCGAAGGTCAGGCGCTCACCCGGACCTTGGACCAACTCGCTACCGCCCGAGCGTGACGTCCGGCAGCCAGGTTGCCAGCGGCGGGAACACGACGACGATCAGCAGGGCGAGCAGGCCGAACAGCAGATACGGCAACGCCGCCCACACGACTTCCGACATCGGGATGTGCGGCGGGGCGACGCCCTTCATGGTGACCAGCAGCAGGCCGAACGGCGGGTGCAGGAAGCCCAGCTGCATGCAGATCAGGTACTGCACGCCGAACCACACCGGGTCGAAACCGAACTTCTGCACCAGCGGCATGAAGAAGGGCAGCGTGATCATCATCATGCTGACCTGATCGACGAACGATCCCAGGAACAAGAGGATCAGCAGCATGCCGGCCAGCACCATCATGGGCGGCAGGTCCTGGCGCGTGACCAGCGCCACCATGCCGTTGGTGGCGCCGGAGAAGCTGAGCACCTGGGAGAACGTCGTGGCGCCGACGATGATGAAGAGGATGATGCCGGAGACGGTCGCCGCACCTTTGAGCGACTTCAGCAGGTTCTCCCAGGTGAGCGCGTTGTAAAGCGCCGCGGCGGCGATGGTGGCGGCAGCACCCAGTGCTGCGGCTTCGGTCGGCGTCGCCCAGCCGGCGACCATGGCGCCGACGACGACGGCAAAGATGCCGACCAGCGGTACCACATAGATGAAGAACGGACGCCAACTCGCGGTGGCGGCCGCGTCGTCGGGATTGTCGGGGGCCAGCGCCGGGTTCAGCCACGCCCGCAGAATGATGTAGCCGACGAAGATCGCGCTCAGCATCAGCCCCGGCATGATTCCGCCGATCAAAAGCTTCGAGATCGAGATCCCGGCGAGGCTGCCCAGCAGCACGGCCAGGGCCGACGGCGGGATCAGCATGTCGACGCCGCCGATGCCGATGATCGGCCCCATCGCCAGGCGCGGATGATAGCCGCGCGCCAGCATGGTCGGCAGCATGAGGCTGCCGAGCAGCGCCGTCGTCGCGATGCTCGATCCCGAGATCGCGGAGAAGATCGTGCCGGCGACGATGGCGATCACCGACAGGCGGCCAGGTACCCGACGGATGATCAGCGCGATCGCGTCGATCGCCTTCATCGCCACGCCGGTGTGGAACAGCACCTCCCCCATCAGCATGAAGAACGGGATCGGCGTCAGCGAGAAGCTGGTCACCGACACGACGGCGTTGCGCGCCAGCTGCGCCAGGCCGGGCTCGCCGCCGAGGAAGATGAGCGCCCCGACGACGTTCATGGCGATGAACGCCAGCGCCACCGGCACGCCAAGCAGCATCACGACGACCACGCCGCCGAGCAGCAGCAGGCTCGCCTGCGTCCAGTCCATCATGACACCGAGATCGCGTCCTGGCGCTTGGTGTGCGCCCCGGTGACCAGCCGCTGGATCCGGAAGATGAACTCGATCGCAATCAGCCCGAAGAACAGCGGCAGCGGCGCCAGCAGCCACCATTCCGGGAAGACGAGGTTCTTGATCGTGATCGAGCCCAGCCGATGGCTGTCGGCCGTCATGATCCAGCCGTAGCGGACCATGACGAGACACGCCGCCATCCCCACCAGGTCAGCGACGATCTCCAACACCCAGGCGAGGCGCGCCGGGATGATTCCGAGCAGGAGGTCGAGCCGGACGTGCTGTCCCTGCCGCAACAGCCAGGGGGCGGTCAGCAACGTCAGGGCATAGAGCGCGTATTCCGTGACCTCGTCCGCCCACGGGATCGCGTGCGGGCTGACGTTCCGGATGACCACGTCGAGGGTGATGAGGCCGACCATGGCCAGCAGCAGCAGGGCTGCAAGCAGCGCCAGGAACCCGAGCAGGCGCCCATAGGCGGCGGAAAGTCGCTCCACGTCGTCAGCGTCCGGTCGCCCGTTCAGTAGGCGAGCATCTGCCTGAGCTTCGGCCCGACCTCGGGCGCCACCTTGGTCACCGAGGCCCAGCCCACGTCTTGCGCCTTCTGCAGGAACGCATCCGACGCCGCCTTATCGAAGACGATCGGCTGGATGCCGGCCTGTTTCTGCTTGTCGAGCTCCTGCTGGATCAGGGGCACGTTCTCGGCGTCGAGCCCTTCGAGCCACAGGGCGTTGTCGTTGAGCAGCTTGCGTTGCGCGTCGTTGAGCGACTTCCACGCGTCGAGGTTCACCAGCACGTCGACGTCGACGTTGTAGAACCCGGGGTCGAGGCGATACTTCGTCACGGTCTGCCAGCCGAGATCGAAGATCCCGAGCACCGGCCACCCGTAGCCGTCGACGACGCCGCGCTCCAGGGCGGTATAGACCTCGCCTGGGGCCGTGGTGATGGTGACGCCGCCCAGCGCCTCGACCAGGTCCTTGTACACCGGCGTCACCCGGATCTTGAGCCCGGTGAAATCGACCTTGTCGATCTTCTTGTTGAGATAGATGTGAAACGGCACGTTGTAGAATTGCCGCGCCAGGTACCAGCTGTTCAGCTTCTGGTTATGCAGCTGGTTCACGTAAGCCCAACCGCCGCTCTTGCGCAGCTCGTCCTGCGAGTGCGTGGACAGCTTGAGGCCGTCCGCCTCCGGCATGAGGTTGGTGTAAAAGGCGCCGGTCACGTTCGCCAAGTCGATGACCCGGGTGCGCACCGCGTTGCCGACCTCGAACGGGGGCACCGCCCGCGGGCCGCCGATATAATTGATCTGCAGCACGCCCTTGCCCTCGGCGTTCACCTTGGCGACGAAGCGCTCGAAGTTCTTCGAGAACTGCGTGCCTTCGGCGAAGGCCGAGACGGCGCGCAGGGTGGTCTCCTGTGCGTTGGCAAGAGAGACGCAAAAGGAAAGTGCAATCGCGGCGAGCGCGATACGGACGATGGACTGCCGGTGCATGAATGCCCCCTTGGATATTTTAAATATAAAATAATTCCCTGGCCCAGGGAAGCAATCCGCAAAGCGCGGCCATCAGGGCTTGATGTAGCTCCAGCCCTGCTCCTGCCGCTCCATCAGATGCACCACCCCGGCCGGGACCACCTGGACATCAGGCAGCAGCGGGATATCGTGACCCTCGCGCTTCTTCATGCCGGCCATCGTGTTGGCGCACGCGGCGAAGGCGATGTTCGGCATGCTCTGCATGAACGACTTGATGCGGTCCTTCACCGGCGAGGTGTCGGCGCGCAGCATGTGCAGCCCGGGCCCATAGGTGACGATCTCGATCTCCACCTCTTCGCCCTTCTGCGCGTAGAGCTCGGTGATGTTGCTGGCGTTGTTCAACGCCATGTTCATCCGGTCCGCGTCGTTGTCGTCGATGTGCAACGCGACCCGGTGCTTTTTCTCCGGCGCCGCCGCAGCCGGGCGGGCCGCCATCAGCGACGCTCCAATGGCCGCCGCCGCGGCCAGTGCTTGCCGGCGATCTATCATGTCGGTCTCCCTCGGAAATCAGCGCATTTTCATGCGAGAAACGCGCGTCGATCGCAACTGACTTTAGTGGCGCAGGGCCGAGATGCAATAGAATCCCGACTCGACAGCACAGCTTGCCGGGGGTCCGGTTTGGCGCGACGACAGGCACAGCAGCGGGACCAAATGGGGCGTCGGGAGTGGGCGGGCCGTCCGCCCGAGACGAGCCTGTATGCGCCGGTGAAGGCGTTTCTCGAGGGCCAGGGCTACGTCGTCAAGGGCGAGATCGGGCGCTGCGACGTCATGGCGATGCGGGGCGCCGAGCCGCCGGTGATCGTCGAGCTCAAGACGGCCCTCACCCTCGAGCTGCTGCTGCAGGGCATCGATCGCCTGAACCTCAGCGATGCCGTCTATCTCGCCGTGCCCGCGCCGCGCGGAAGCTCTCCGCTGTTCGACGGCCGTTTTCGCAAGCTCTTGCGCCGCGTCGGCCTCGGCCTCCTCGTGGTCCACGCGAGCGCCAAGGTCGAGGCGATCCTCGATCCGCGGCCGTACCGGCCGCGTCTCAACAAGCGCCGCACCTCACGGCTCCTCGGCGAGTTCCAGCGCCGGACCGGCGACCCGAACCAGGGCGGCAGCACGCACCGGGTGAAACTCGTCACCGCCTATCGGCAGGAGGCGCTTCGCGTGGCCAGCGTCCTGGACGCCCGCGGTCCGCAGAAGCCGGCGGCGTTGCGCATCGAGGCGGAAGCGCCGAACGCGGGCAGGATCCTCATGGACGACGTCTATGGCTGGTTCGAGCGGGTGCAACGCGGCGTCTATACGCTGACGCCGGCCGGCCGCGCCGGGCTGCAGGCGTTCGACGGCCGGTTTGTCGCGCCGAAATCCCTCGCCGCACCGCAGGCCGCTTAGCGGAAAACCTCCAGCCGGAGCGGCAACGCGGCCCCCAGCCACGCGGCATGCGCCGAGTGGTCCGTATAGTCGTCGCCGGTCTCCGGATGGAGGAGAATGATCAACCCGTTGCGGTTCAGCATCAGCCACGGCACGAGTGAATCGAACAGCGCGTGCGGGAATGCGATCTGGTACATGGACTGCGGATGCGGGCCGACGAGCTCGTCATGCCAGCGCCCCAGCTTCGCTTCCGGGAAGGCCGCCGCGACCCGCTCGCGCAAGCGGGCGGCGCGATCGCGGCTCGTCGCCGGATCGTAGTAGACATGCACGTGATAGAGCGCGGGTGCGTCGGTCATCGAAAGCTCCCGCCCGAGTGTAGAACATTTCTCCTGGCGCATTCGCGGAAATTCAACCGTACAATCAGGGATCCCGTCGGCACGGATTGTCATGCGTTACGTGATTTGCGCCTGCCTGGGCATCGTGATCGGACTGTGCGGCGCGCTGCCTTCCGCCCGTGCGGCTTCGCTCGTCCCGCTGCCGCCCGATCACGACGCCGATATGCGATGGTTCGGCGCCGATGGAGACCGGTTGGAGGGCCTCGCCGCCTTTCAGCGCATGCCGAAGGCCGACCTCACGCTGTGGCTGGCGGGGAACCAGTTCTTCGCCATGGAGCGCGTGATCGGCGACTTCCAAATCGCCCATCGCGGCATATCGGTGGGCCTGATCACGTTGCCGCCGGGGCTTCTTCTCGAGGCGATCAAAGCCGGCGGGTGGACCTATGACGGGCACAGCCTGACGGTGCGCCCGGACGTCTACGGCACGGTCAGTCTCGATCACCTGCGCGCGAGCGGACTGGTCGACGCTTATGTGCTGTACATGCACAACGCGCTGCAGCTCATGGTCGCACCGGGCAATCCCAAGCAGATCCACGATCTCCGCGACCTGGCCCGCCCCGATCTGCGGCTGACGCTGCCCAATCCGGTGAACGAGGGCATCATGATCGCCTACGCCAAGCCCATCCTGCAGCAGCTCAACCTGTGGGATGGGCTCTCGGGCGGGAAGGAATGCGCCGGCTGCGATCCGACGTCCCGCGTTCACTTCTCGATCGTGCATCACCGCGAGATTCCCGACCGGATCGTCGCCGGACAAACGGACGCCGGCATCGTGTGGCAGACCGAGACAGAAGCAGCACTGGCGCGCGGCGCCCAGGTCGCCGGCGTGGCGCTGCCGCGAGAGCAAAGTGCCATCGACAGCGTGAGCTATTTCGCCGGCACGCTGCGGGGCTCGCCGCATCCGGACGCAGCGCGGATGTATATCGATTTCATTGCGTCGCCGGCCGGCCAGGCGGCCTACGGCGAGTTCGGGTTCCTGCCGGCAACAGAGACGGAGCGGCGGGCCGCCCCGCTGAACTAGGTGATGGCGACCGGCTTTGCCTTGGCGATCCGGTCGAACTCCTGCAGCGTGGCGAGCAGCGCCGGCATGGCTTTCAGGGGCACCATGTTGGGCCCGTCCGACGGCGCCGTGTCCGGATCCTGGTGGGTCTCCATGAACACCGCCGCGACGCCGATGGCCACCGCCGCCCGCGCCAGCACCGGCACGAACTCACGCTGGCCGCCACTGGTCGTCCCCTGCCCACCCGGCTGCTGGACCGAGTGCGTGGCGTCGAACACGACCGGATAGCCGGTCTCGGCGAGGATCGGCAGGGCCCGCATGTCCGAGACCAGCGTGTTGTAGCCGAAAGAGACGCCGCGCTCGCAGAGCAGCACCTTGTCGTTGCCGGTCGAGGCGATCTTGGCGGCGACGTTCTTCATGTCCCAGGGGGCCAGGAACTGCCCCTTCTTGACGTTGATCGCGCGGCCGGTCTGGCCGGCGGCGAGCAGCAGGTCGGTCTGCCGGCACAGGAAGGCGGGGATCTGCAGCACGTCGACCGCCTCGGCGACCGGCGCACATTGCTCGGCCGCGTGGACGTCCGTCAGCACCGGGCAGCCCCATTTTTCGCGCACCTCGGCCAGGATCGGCAGGCTCTTCTCCAGGCCGAGCCCGCGCGCCGTGTCCACGGAGGTCCGGTTCGCCTTGTCGAAGCTCGTCTTGTAGATGAGGCTCATCCCGAGCTTGCCGCACAGCTCGACCAGCGCGTGGCTCATCTCCATGGCGTGCGCCCGCGATTCCAGCGCGCACGGCCCCGCGATCAGCGCCATCGGGCGGTCATTGCCGAGCGTCAGGTTGCCGATATGGACGTGGCGGGGCTTGTTCATACGCTATCTGTATCACCGACGGACACATCGATCATCCGGTCGATCCGCGCCGCAACCTGCTCAGCCGTTAACGTGCCGTCAAGGTCCGCTTCAGCCTCGGCTTCCTTCAACGTTGCCTCAAAGTGTCGCCTCCGGGTGTCGGCCATCCGCCGCGGCGGGACCGAGCGAACGTGAACATTTTTCCCCATAGCGTTAGACCAGCCGGCTCTGGTCGACCGCGGCTTTGACGAACGAGGTGAAGAGCGGGTGCGGCTGGAAGGGCTTGGAGCGCAGTTCGGGGTGGAACTGCACGCCGACGAACCAGGGGTGGCTCGGGATCTCGACGATCTCCGGCAATTGCCCGTCGGGGGACATGCCGGAAAACAGAAGGCCCGCCTTTTCGAGCGGGTCCTTGTAATTGATGTTCACTTCGTAGCGGTGGCGGTGCCGCTCGCGGATGTCGGTCGCGCCGTAGATCTGCGCGACCCGGCTCCCGGGCCCAAGCACGGCGTCGTACCCTCCGAGGCGCATCGTCCCGCCGAGATTGTCGCCGAGCCGGCGCTTCTCCAGCGCGTTGCCGCGTACCCATTCGGTGAGCAGCCCGACCACCGGATCCGGCGTCGGGCCGAACTCGGTGGTGCTCGCCTTGTTGATTCCACAGAGATTGCGCGCCGCCTCGATGCACGCCATCTGCATGCCGAAGCAGATGCCGAAATAGGGCACCTTGCGCTCGCGCGCGTAGCGCACGGCGCGGATCTTGCCCTCCGAGCCGCGCTCCCCGAAGCCGCCGGGCACCAGGATCGCGTGCGCGCCGTCCAGCGCATCGAAGCTGTCGGCGCCGTTCTCGAAGATCTCGGATTCGAGCCAGTTGAGCTTCACCCGGACGTTGTTGGCGATGCCGCCATGGGTCAGCGCCTCGGCCAGCGACTTATAGGCGTCGAGCAGGTTGGTGTACTTGCCGACGATCGCGATCTGCACCTCGCCTTCCGGCTGCAGGATGCATTGGACAATCTTCTTCCAGCCTTCGAGGTCCGGCGGGCGCTTGGCCGCGTCGATGCCGAAATGGCGGAGCACCTCGCGGTCGAAGCCCTCCTCGTGGTAGCGCAGCGGCACTTCATAGATCGTGCTGGCATCCAGGGCCGAAATCACCGCCTCTTCGCGGATGTTGCAGAACAGGGCGATCTTCTTGCGCGAGCCCGTCGGGATCTCGCGGTCGCAGCGGCAGAGCAGGATGTCGGGCTGGATGCCGACGCTCTGCAGCTCCTTGACCGAATGCTGCGTCGGCTTTGTCTTGAGCTCGCCGGCGGAGGGAATCCACGGCACCAGGGTCAGATGGACGAACAGCGTCTTGTCGCGCCCGAGCTCGTTGCCGAGCTGGCGGATCGCCTCGAGGAACGGCAGGCTTTCGATGTCGCCGACCGTGCCGCCGATCTCGCACAGGACGAAATCGGCGTCGTCGCAATCGGCGAGAATGAAGTCCTTGATCGCGTCGGTGACGTGGGGGATGACCTGGACGGTGGCGCCCAGATAGTCGCCGCGCCGCTCCTTGGCGATGACGCTCGAATAGATGCGGCCGGTCGTGATGTTATCGGACTGGCGCGAGCCGACGCCGGTGAAGCGCTCGTAATGGCCGAGGTCGAGGTCGGTTTCCGCGCCGTCGTCGGTGACGTAGACCTCGCCGTGCTGATACGGGCTCATCGTGCCCGGATCGACGTTGAGGTACGGGTCGAGCTTGCGGCAGCGGACCTTGAAACCGCGCGCCTGGAGCAGCGCGCCGAGTGCCGCCGATGCCAAGCCTTTGCCGAGAGAGGAGACCACGCCGCCGGTGATGAAGATGAACCGCGTCATGGACCTTGAACATAATGCGACAACGCGCCCTCGCCCACCCTTTTGAACAGGGTCCGAGACAAAAATTTTATTGACGGTTCAATGGCGACTCGGCCCGCCCTTACCGCGGGGGCTCAGACGAAACCCCACTCCTTACGGCCGCTTTAAGCATTACTGCATGGCTTCTTAAGCTTTTCCGCCTAGAACCGGCGGGTGAGCAAGATCCTGATCATCGACGATGATCCCCTCATTTGCGAGGTCCTTCGCCGGGCCGCGGAAGACGCCGGCCATACCGTCGCCACCGCCAGGAACGGCCGCCTCGGTCTTGAGAACGCAATCGCGTTTCGACCCGACGTGGTGGTGACCGACATCTACATGCCCGAGAAAGAGGGCCTGGAGACCATCGTCGATTTGCGCAAGCTGAGCCCGGACCTGCCGATCATCGCTATGTCCGGTGCGGCCGCGATGGGCACGAGCAACGTGCTCGAGCTGGCGAAAAAGCTCGGCGCCAGCCAGGCGTTCACCAAGCCGCTGCCGCTCAGCGACCTCATGGGCGCGATCAGCGCCCTCTGCACACTGACGACCTAAGGCTGCTGCCGGTTCCGCTAACGGGCGACGGGAGGTGCCGGACTGGCGGGCGTCTCCGGCGACGGCTGCGCGGGTGCCGATCCGGGCGCTGCCGGACTGGGACCCTGGCTCGGCGCCGGAACCGTCGGGCCTGACGGCGCGTCGAGGATCGAGCGTCGCTGCGGCTCGCCGGGGCGGGAGGCCAGGAAGGCCAGCAGCAAGCTCATGGCCATGAAGGCCGCCGCGAGCACCGCGGTCGTGCGCGTCAGCAGGTTGGCGGTACCGCGTGCGGTCATGAATCCGCCCATGCCGCCACTGCCGCCGATCCCCAGCCCGCCGCCTTCGCTTCGCTGCAGCAGGACGACGACGATCAAGGAGATCGCGATCAGGATATGGACGACGAGCAGAACGGTAATCATGTCGGTACGGACCGAGGACAGGGCCGGGGCGGGTGGGAAAGCGGGACTCTTAACGGCTTCCGCGGATTAAATCCAGGGACGTTTACGCCGGACCGAGCCCCTATCGGCGCCCCGCCGCGGCCGCGATCGCCATGAAATCGCCGGCCTTGAGACTGGAGCCCCCGACCAGCGCGCCGTTCACATTGGGCACCGCCAACAGTTCGCGCGCGTTCGACGGCTTTACCGAACCCCCATAAAGGAGACGAACCCCGCTCGCATCCGCCGCACGTCCGGCGAGCTCGCGGCGGATCAGCGCATGGACCTCGGCGACTTGGTCGGGGGTCGGCGTGCGGCCGGACCCGATTGCCCAGACCGGCTCATAGGCCACGACGAGGTTCTCCGGAGTCGAGCGCTCGGGGACAGAGTCGCGGATCTGCGCGGCCACGATCGCCGCCGTGTGGCCGGCTTCGCGCTCGGCCCAGGTCTCGCCGACACAGACGATCGGGGTGAGCCGGGCGCGCTGCGCCGCCATGGCCTTGGCGCAGACCATGGCGCTGGTTTCGCCGTGGTCGGCGCGCCGCTCGGAATGGCCGACGATCACGTAGTGGCAGCCCAGATCGGCCAGCATCGGCGCCGAAATGTCCCCGGTATGCGCACCGGCCTCCTCGGCATGACAATCCTGTCCGCCCAGCCGCACGGGCGAATCCGCAAGCGCCTCGGCGATGAGACCGATCAACGTCGCCGGGGGGCAGACCAGAAGCTCGGGCGCGGCGGCGCCGAGCTCGCCGGCGCGACGGGCGATCTCGTCGGCCAAGGCCCAGCCATCCGACGACAGGCCGTTCATCTTCCAATTGCCGGCAATGAGAGGTCTAGGCGGCGCCATAGGCGTCGTTTAGCACGGGTCGCCAAACCTCGCCTGGGAGAAAAAATGGGCTGGAAAGAAAAACGGGGCCGCGCCGGGCCCCGTTTCGCTCCCTTTATCCGCGCGCGACTTTACGCGTGGACATCGACCTGTTGGCCGCGGCCGCTGCTCGCCGGCGGAGCCGGCGGCGACGCATTGCTGAACAGCTGCAGGACCGAAGTCTGCTCCTTTTCAGCGGATTTGAGTGCGACGACCGAGAGCGCCGACTGGGATGACGAAAACGCGTCAACGGCGCTTGAGACTGCACTGGACGAACCGTCCATGGGGTGCCCCCTTTCTGTGCGGAACCGACGCGGCGGCTTCTCCAGCAGCGTCACCCGAAAAATGTCCCGGGTGAGAGGAGACTACCCCGAAACCGCCAAAAGGGCGACAGATACGGCTCGGCCCAGATCAAGAGGTTACGCATTAACCACATGATTTAGCTAAATTTCCGGCCGGTCCCCTGCCGACCAAGCCGCGCCGGAACGGAACACCCCAGGCGGAATTTCAACGGCTTTGCCGGGTTGCGAGGGGGTCGGCACGTCCCTATGATGCGCGCGATTTTCAGCCCAACTTTCCGGCCACAGAGCAGCACTTTCCATGCTTCAAGCCATGCGCAGCAAGGCGGCGGGTATCGTCGTCAAGGTGCTGTTCAGCATCCTCGTCCTGTCGTTTGCGGTCTGGGGCATCGGCGACTATTCATTCCTGCGCCGCAGCGACCCGACGGCGTTGACCGTCGACAACCTGAAGATTCCGGCCAGCGCGCTCGACCAGCAATACCGGTCGGAGATGGACCGCCTGCGCCGGACCTTCGGGCAGATCGATCCGGAGACGGCGCGCCAGTTCGGCCTGATGGACCAAGTCATTCAGCGCCTCGTCAACCAGACGGTGCTCGACCGGGCGGCGCAGCGGCTGGGTGTCCGCATCGGCGATGACGTTCTGCGCAACCGGCTCATGTCCGATCCGCAGCTGAAGGGTCCGGACGGCCGGTTCGACGCCGACCGGTTCCGGCAGATCCTGTCCCAGAACAATCTCTCCGAGGCCGGCTTCATCGCGATGCTGCGCCAGGACCTGTCGCGCAGCCTGGTGACCGAGGCGGTGAGCGCCGGGGCGCGGCCTCCCGACGCGCTGGTGGACCGTCTGTATCGCTATCGCAACGAGCGCCGCGGCGGCGAGACCGTGTTCGTGCCGGCCTCCGCCTTCCCGGACGTCGGAAAGCCGGACGATGCGCAGCTGCAGGCGACCTACGACGACAACCACGACCGCTTCACGGCACCCGAGTATCGGAAACTGACCGTCGCGCGCGTCGGTCCCGAGGAAGTCCTGCCGAAGATCACGATCACCGATCAGCAGATCGAGGATGAGTATCGGGCGCGTCTGTCCGAATTCGGCACGCCCGAGCAGCGCGACGTCGATCAGCTCCTCTATACCGACGAGGCGGCGGCGAAGGCTGCCGCCGAAAAGCTGAAATCGGGCACCTCGTTCGACCAGCTTGCCACCGACAACAAGCAGACGCCGGAACAGACGCATATCGGCGCGGTGACGAGCAGCGAGCTGGTGCCCGAGCTCACGAACGTGATCTTCGCCCTGCCGGAGGGCGGCACCTCGGAGCCGGTGCACAGCCCGTTCGGCTGGCACATCGTCCGTGTCGCCAAGATCGTGCCGGGCAAGGAGCCGGGCCTGGCCGAGGTCAAGGACAAGGTCGCGACCGACCTGAAGCAGCGCCTTGCCGCCGACGCCGCCTACGACTACTCGACCAAGCTCGAAGATGCGGTGGCGAACGGCTCCTCGATCGAGGAGGCGGCGGCGAAGGTCGGCATTCCGGTGATCAAGGTTGCTGCGATCGACGCCCAGGGCCGCGATCCCGACGGCAAGCCAGTGTCGGCGTTCGATGGCGCCCAGCCGGCATTGGCCGCGGTCTTCGACACGGCGGAAGGCGGCGACACGCAGCTCGTCGAAGGCAAGGACGGCACGTGGTTCATGAGCCATGTCGACGCGATCATGCCCTCGCACCTGAAGCCGCTGGCCGAGGTGCGCGACGAGGTCGTGGTGCTGTGGCAGACCAAGCGCCGCGACGAGGCGGCCAAGGCCCGCGCCGAGCAGGTCCTGGCGGCGGTGCAATCCGGCAAGACGCTGGAGGCCGCCGCGGCGCCATTCGGCCTCAAGCCGGCCGCGGCCGAACCCGCCGTGCGCACCGCCGGCTTCAATCCGCGGGCGACCGTGCCGCCGGAGGTGAACGCGAGACTGTTCGCGCTGAAGCCGACCGAGACGGCGACCGTCCCGGGCCGCGACGGCGTGTATGTGGTGCGGCTGACCCAGGTCATTGCCGCCGATCCGGCCGTGGACGCGGCCGGCGTCGAGGAACTGCGCACCGAGCTTCGCCAGCAGATGGGCAACGACGTCGTGCAGGCCTATGTCGAGGCACTCCGCCAGCGCTACGGCGTCACCATCGACCGCGACGTCGTCGACCGCGTAGCCGGGAGTTGATCCCGACAGCCCCGGCGCGCCCTCAGCCGCGGGCGGCGGTCTGCGCGGGATGATCGAGCCGGTATTGGACCGCGGCACTGATCGGCACCAGGACGAAGCCGCGGCCGGCGAGCGAGCGCAGCCACGGCTCCAGCGCCTCCAAGGTGGCATCGTGCGGATGACCGATCGCCACCGCGACACCCCGGCGGCGGGCGATCGCCTCGATCTCGGCCAGCCGGGCGCGAACGGCGTCGACCGTCGCCTCGTTGTCGAGGAACACGTCGCGCTCGGCATGGGGTACGCCCGCCTCGCGGGCAACATCCGCCGCGATGCTCGCCGCCGAGGTCCGCGAGTCGAGAAACAGCATCCCGCGCCGCTTCACCTCGTCGATCACCGGCGCCATCGCCTGCGCATCGCGTGTGAACCGGCTGCCCATGTGATTGTTGAGTCCAACCGCTTCGGGCAGCAGTGCCAGATCAGCATCGACGCGGCGGCGGATTTCGTCCGCGCCTAGATCGACGGTCAACGCGTTCGGCCCCGGGTTCTCGCGGCCGTCCGGCTGCATCGGGAGGTGCAGCAGAATTTCGTGGCCGGCGGCGCGCGCGGCCGCCGCCTGGCGCCCGATGTCCTGGCCGTACGGCAACCATGACAAGGTGAGCGGGGCCTGTAAGGCTACGGCACGGGAGGAGCGCTTGCGGTCGATGCCCATGTCATCGATGACGATGGCGATCAACGGCCGCGCGTCGGCCGCCGGCGCATGCGCCGCGAACCGCTTCCAGGCCGGTGCCTCGGGTCCGCGCGGCGGCGGGGCCACCGCCGCCGTCGATGCCGCGGGCGGCGCCGGCGGCAGCTCCGCGACCGGCGGCGGCGCTTGCGGTGGCGGCGGCGGCAACGCGATGCGCAGCGGCGGCCGTTCGCCATGGCCACCGGTCGGCTTGCCATGGTCGCGCAGGAACACGGCGGCACCGGCGGCGAGCCCGACGGCGGCGACCGCGAGCACGATCAGCCGCGTCCCGCTGCCGCGCCGGCCGGCCGAGGTCTTCTTGGCTTTCTTTTTCACCGCCGCTACGCCGGCTGAAGCTTGAACGTGACGGTCACCCGCATGACCGGGCAGAGGCGGCTCGGATCGCGTCCGGCATGCGGCGTGTTGGCGTCGAACACGATCAGGCGCCCAGGCTTCGGCATCACGGCGCGCACGATCTCGCTCTTGTCCGGCGAGTAAAAGAGCGTCTCGCCGTGCCAGTTCGGCTGCCAATAGCTGTTGGCGTAGTAGACGACCGTCTTGTGGCCCGGCTTGTCGGTGTCGGTGTGGATCTCGCCGGACTGCCCGTAGGTCTGGCCGTTGGCGTAGGCGAGCTCGATGCGATGCTGGCCGATGAGCTGACGCTTGGCGTATTGCCACAGCGCGTAGAGCTCGGCCGAAAATTTCTCAAGCCCCGGCTCGCTGTCGGCGAACATCGAGAACCAGAAGCTGAACGGATCGTCGGTGCCGGACTTCACGCCGTGCTTCCAGATCGGCATGCGCACGATCTCGTCCAGCGTGTCCACCAGCTGCTTCGGCACCGCCCCGTCGATCACTTCGATTGCACCCGTCATCGGCCCCATCTTCCTCGTTCCATCCAAGATCGCTCCGCTCGGACTCGCGGCCGGATTTTAGCCGGAACCAGCCCGCAGCTTTGCGAAATTTTATGTCGCGCCCGCCGAAAATACTTGTCGATAACTCTCGCCCGCCCTTGATCCCGGCCCGCCGCCGACCATGTGCGAATCATCGCACCATTGCCGCGCGCTCCACGGCGCGGGTCAGCGGTGCGTAATTGGGAACCGCACGAAGGAGGATGCGTAAAACACATGACTCCACCGGGCAAGTTCTGAAGCCTCCGAAAATCTCTATGCACTGACGTGCCGGCTTTAGCCGGCACGAATATCATCCGGCTCTCATGCCGGACGTGGGGATGATTCCCCGCCACGAAGCCCCGTCTCGTCATGCCTTGCGGCTTGGGACGGGGCTTCTGATTCTCCCGCTGATTCTCCCGCTGATTCTCCCGCTGATTCACCCTCGGGCGCGCAAGGCCGCGGAATTTCCGACAATTGCGCAATGGTGCGGATCGGGGCATCCTCCGGCCCGAATTGCCAGGAAAAGCCCCGCCCATGGCCCCAGCATTGAGATGTTTGATGTTTTCCGCCGCTTGCATGGTGAGCCTGGCGGCCTGCGACCCGCGCTTCGTCCATGGCTCGGGCCTGCGGCCCTCCGAGGTCCCGGGCCTCGCCGGGGTCTGGGAGGGGCGCGGCGCGTTGAGCTTCTCCGACGACAACAGGTGTCCGCGGGTGTATCTGGTGAAGATGCGCGTCGGCGACGGGAACGTCGCCGGCGAGATGATCGACGACGCCAAGACAGGCACGACACCGGCCAGCTTCACGACCTTCGTCGAATACGACGGCAGCCTGCATGCGACGCTGCGCGTGGACGGGCGCGAGACCAACATCCTCGGCTCGTTCGGCCGCGACAACTTCACGGGCACGGCCCGGGCGCCGGGTTGCACCTACGTCGTGCGCCTGCGGCGCCGCGACACCGCCTCTTGATCGCCCCCGCCCCCTCCGATACCTGTAAACGGCCATGACCGCCGACATGACCCAGCTCAAGGCGCTGCTCGCCGCCGTCGCAGACGGCCGCACGCTCAGCCAGGACGAGGCGGGGCTGGGCTTCGACGTGATGATGAGCGGCAACGCGACACCGGCGCAGATGGGGGCGTTCCTGATGGCGCTGCGCGTGCGCGGCGAGACCGTGGACGAGATCACAGGCGCCGCGCGCACGATGCGCGCCAAGGCGATGCACATCAAGGCGCCCGACAACGCCGTCGATCTGGTCGGCACCGGCGGCGACAATATCGGCACCTGGAACGTCTCGACCGCCGCGGCCCTGGTCGTCGCCGGCTGTGGCGTGCCGGTGGCCAAGCACGGCAACCGCGCCTTCTCCTCCCGCGCCGGCTCGGCCGACGTCTTGTCGGAGCTGGGGGTCAATCTCGATTGCGATCCACCGCTGATCGAGCGCGCGATCGCCGAGGCCGGCGTCGGCTTCATGCTGGCGCCGCGCCATCACAGCGCCACCCGGCACGTCAACGGCGCCCGCGTCGAGCTCGGCACCCGCACGATCTTCAATATTCTGGGACCGCTGTCCAACCCGGCCGGCGTCCGCCGCCTCCTGCTTGGCGTGTTCGCGCGCAAATGGATCGAGCCGATGGCGCGCACCTTGGGCAATCTCGGCGCGATCCGCGCCTGGGTGGTGCATGGCTCCGACGGGCTCGACGAGCTGACGACCACCGGCCCCAGCTACGTCGCCGAGCTCAAGGACGGTGCCGTCCGCCTGTTCGAGGTGACGCCGGAAGACGCCGGCCTAAAGCGCAGCAAGCTCGACGACCTCAA
Organism: Alphaproteobacteria bacterium; assembly: GCA_036394195.1. Taxonomy (GTDB): domain Bacteria; phylum Pseudomonadota; class Alphaproteobacteria; order CACIAM-22H2; family CACIAM-22H2; genus DATJPD01. Next base: position 32,514 of record DASWFO010000060.1, read on the forward strand.
GGGCGGCCTACCGGCGGACAATGCCGCGGCGATGCGGGCGCTGCTCGACGGCAAGCCGGGTCCGTTCCGGGACATCGTGCGCCTGAATGCCGGCGCCGGGTTGGTGATCGCCGGCAAGGCCGCGGACCTCAAGGCGGGTTCGGCCATGGCCGCCGACGCGATCGACACCGGCAAGGCCAAGGCGTGCCTGGCCAAGCTGATCGCCATCACCAACACACCGCCGCCAGCGGCCCCTGCCGCGGACTGACCCATGTCCGCCCCTCGCAACGATCAGAAGGGCGATGTGCTGGCGGAGATCTGCGCCGAGAAGCGCCGCGAGGTCGGGCGCCGCAAGCAGACGACCCCGCCAGCCGAGATCGAGCGCCGCGCCGCCGCGGCACCGCCGACGCGCGGCTTCGTGGCGGCGCTGAAAAAGACCGCGACCGCCGGCACCAGGCCGGCGCTGATCGCCGAGATCAAGAAGGCCTCGCCGTCGCGCGGGCTGATCCGTGCCGACTTCGATCCCCCGAACCTTGCGCGCGCCTACAAGACGGGCGGCGCCACCTGCCTGTCCGTGCTCACCGACGCGCCGTATTTCCAGGGTGCGGACGAGCACCTCAAGGCCGCCCGCGCCGCGGTCGACCTGCCGGTGCTGCGCAAGGACTTCATCCTCGAGCCGTACCAGGTCCTCGAGGCGCGCGCGATCGGAGCCGATTGCATCCTGCTGATCCTGGCCGCCCTCGACGATGCGACGGCGCGCCGCCTCGCCGGGCTTGCCCGCGATCTCGGCCTGGACGTGCTCGCCGAAGTTCATGACGAGGCGGAGCTCGACCGGGCGCTGGCGCTCGACGACGCGCTGCTCGGGATCAACAACCGCAACCTCAAGACGCTCAAGGTCGACCTCGCGGTGTTCGAGCGGCTCGCCCGGCGCGTGCCGCGCGACCGCTTCCTGGTCGCAGAAAGCGGCCTCAAGACGCCAGCGGATCTGGCGCGGCTGGCGCAGGCCGGAGCGGGCGCCTTCCTCATCGGCGAATCGCTGATGGCCCAGCCGGATGTCGCAGCGGCGACGCGCGCGCTGCTCACACCCGCCGCCGCACCCACCTGACGCCGCGCCATGCCGGCCAAACGGCTCACCCATATCGACCGCAGCGGCAAGGCCGTGATGGTCGACGTCTCCGGCAAGGCCGCGACGCAGCGGATCGCGGTCGCCGGCGGCTCCATCACCATGCAGCCGGCCACGCTCGACGCCATCCTGAGTGCGGGGATCAAGAAGGGCGACGTGCTGGCGGCCGCTCGGCTCGCCGGCATCATGGCCGCCAAGCGCACGCACGAGCTGATCCCGCTCTGCCATCCGCTGGCGCTGTCGGCGGTGACCGTCGACCTCGTCCCCGACCGCAAGCGCCACGCGCTCGACATCACGGCGACGGTGAAGATCACCGGGCAGACTGGCGTCGAGATGGAAGCCCTGACCGCGGTGTCCATCGCCGCGCTCACGGTCTACGACATGTGCAAAGCGATCGACCGCGGCATGACCATCTCCGCGATCCGCCTGCAGCACAAAAGCGGCGGGAAGTCTGGGACGTATAATCGCAAGTGATGGTTATGAGCGCGGCCCCACCCCCACCGATGCTTGTAAGAGCCCCCACTGGCTCGCGCGGGCGTCCGCCCGCGCTCACGGCCTCCCCCATCGAGGGGGAAGGAGTATTTGGTCCATGATCCCCGTCGACGAAGCCAGGCAACGCATTCTCTCCGCCTTCGCGCGGCTGCCGGCGGTCCTGGTGCCGGTGAGCGAGGCGCTCGGCCGCGTGCTGGCCGAGGACGTGACGGCGCGGGTGACCCAGCCGCCGGCCGCGATGTCGGCCATGGACGGCTATGCCGTGCGCTCGGCCGACGTGGACAAGGTGCCGGTCGTGCTCCGCCAGGTCGGCAGTGCGCCGGCCGGCGGATCGTACGACCGCGAGATCGGGCCGGGCGAGTGCGTGCGGATCTTCACCGGCGCACCGCTGCCGCGTGGTGCCGACGCGATCGTGATACAGGAAGACACCAACGCCGACGGCCCCAACATCACGGTCCGTGAGGGCGTCAAGCCGGGACGTTACGTGCGGCCGGCGGGGCTCGATTTCAAAGCCGGCGAGGTCGGCCTGCCGGCCGGCCGCGTGATCGACGCGCGCGACATCGGCTTCGCCGCGGCGATGAACAACCCCTGGCTCAAGGTCGTCCGCAAGCCGCGGATCGCCATCATTTCGACCGGCGACGAGGTGGTGCTGCCGGGCGACCCGATCGGCCCGAACCAGATCGTCTCCTCGAACGGCCCGGCGCTGGCCGCCTTCGTCGCCGCCTCCGGCGGCGAGCCGATCAGCCTCGGCGTGGTGCCCGACCAGGTGGCGGCGCTGCAGACGATGGTCGACGGCGCGCGCGGCGCCGACCTCGTGGTCACCACCGGCGGCGCCTCGGTCGGCGACCACGACCTGGTGCGCTCGGCCTTGAGCGAGCGCGGGCTGGTGCTCGATTTCTGGCAGATCGCGATGCGCCCGGGAAAGCCGCTGATCTTCGGCAAGATCGGCGACACGCCGCTGCTGGGATTGCCCGGCAATCCGGTCTCCACCCTGGTCTGCGCGCTGGTGTTCCTGCGGCCGGCGATCCGGCGCATGCTGGGCCTGCCCGATGCGGCCGAGGGCAAGCGCGCGACCGCGCGGCTTGGCCGCGATCTGGAGGCCAACGACCGGCGCGAGGATTACCTGCGCGCGACGCTGGCCACCGACGCCGACGGCGGCCTCGTGGCGACGCCGTTCACCAAGCAGGACAGCTCCATGCTGTCGCTGCTGGCCAAGGCGGATTGCCTGGTCATCCGCAAGCCGCACGCGCCGCCGGCGAGGGCCGGCGAGACCGTCGAGATCATCCCGCTGAACGCGTGACCCGGCGACCACCGCGGCGACCCCGCCGCCGACAGATTTTTCACATAGCCGGATAGGCGCCCCCGAGCGTTGGCCGTGTGGTGATCTGCCACCGGAGGGCGCGCGCGGATGATATCGGGACTGCGTATTGTCGTAGCGCTCATCGTCGTGGCGGCGCTGCTGGTCGGCTGCTCGGGCGAGGTGCGGATGCGCAAGCTGACCGACACGGCGATGAACGACACCGAGCACTCGATCCGCGGCGTCGTCGTCTATCAGCCGGCGTTCTTCATCGAGCAGTCGATCAAGACCACGCTGGTCGCGAATGGCAAGCCGGCCGGCAGCTCGACCGACCGGCCGCCGGCCTGCAGCCCCACCCCATCCGAGCGGGTCGTGGCCCTCCCGGATCTGAAGAACCCGTACGCCGTGTCCTACCATCCGGGGCTGTTCGACAAGAACACGATGGGGCTCGTGCTTACCAACAGCATGCTGCAGGCGGTGAACGCGAACCCGGCTGCAGCTAGTTCCGGCAGCGGCCAGAGCAGCCTCACCAGCGCGCTCGCGGCGTTGCCGATCCCGACGCCATTCGGCGTCATCTCGACCCCCAAAGTCGATGTGCCGGAGCCCGGGCTGCCCTACACCACCGTCCAGCAGCCCCAGACGCGCCGCTCCAACCTGCCGGCCTGCACCGACGGCCCGATGATCGTCGGCTATCGCCGCCTGGAGTTGCCGTAGGGGCCGCCGCCCCCCAAAAACGCTGCAATTCTGCAATTCCGGCCTCAACCCATTGATGGGACGGTCGGAAAGAGTCGGAAAGAATTGCACCGGGCCTTTTCCGGCCGCGCAATACGCAATTCTCCTCGGCCTCAGTCCCGGAGGAACGCCCAGACAACCGGGTCTGCGCAAAAACGGTTCCCGATACCCCTGGAGGTGCTCTGCTCCGACTTATCCACAAACCACTTGACGTTTCGCAGGAACCAAACTAGAACATGCGCCCGAGTTGCATATTTGTTCCTAGCTGTTGTGGGGGGCGGCCTGACAACAGCAGGATGGGGAAAGTCGAACATGCTCACCAAGAAGCAATACGAACTGCTGCTGTTCATCAACAAACGGCTGAACGAGCAGGGCGTGTCGCCCTCGTTCGACGAGATGAAAGAAGCCCTCGGGCTGCGGTCCAAATCGGGCATTCACCGGCTGATCACCGGCCTGGAAGAGCGCGGGTTCATCCGCCGCCTGCCGCATCGCGCCCGCGCCCTCGAAATCCAGCGCCTGCCCGAGAACCTGAGCCCGGGCGCCGCACCGCCGGCGCGTGTCGCCGCCGCCCCATCGCCACTCCCGGCCGCGGCGGGCCACGGAAACGGCAACGGCAACGGCTTCCGGCCGAACGTCATCCAGGGCGATTTCCGGCCGGGCCTCGCCGGCGTCGCCGCCGCCTCGGCGCCGACGGAGGCGATCTCTCTGCCGCTCTACGGCAAGATCGCCGCCGGCCAGCCGATCGAGGCGCTCCGCGACACCAGCAACACCGTCGAGGTGCCGGCCTCCCTGCTCGGCCGCGGCGAGCATTTCGCGCTCGAAGTGGCCGGCGATTCGATGATGGATGCCGGCATTTTCGACGGCGACACGGTGCTGGTCCGTCGCGACGACGCGCCGGAGAACGGCGCCATCGTGGTGGCGCTGATCGACGACAACGAGGTGACCCTGAAGCGCCTGCGCCGCAACAAGGGCTCGATCGCGCTCGAGCCGGCGAACAAGGCGTACGAGACGCGCATCTTCGGCCCCGACCGCGTGCGGGTTCAGGGCCGGGTCGTCGGGCTCATCCGACGGTTCTGAGCCGATCCTACTGTCTATCTCACGCGGGACCAGCGCTGGTCCCGCGCTCAGGTGTCCCGGTTCACCGCTTCAAAGGTGAGTTCCGTTCGCGCTGCCGCGAGCTGCTCTTTCACGAGTGCAATCCTTTTGAGTCAAAGGGCCCAAAAAAGACGGGCGGCGGTTCGCACCGCCGCCCGTCCATCAAGCAATCGCCAACCGCGCGCGACTGACGTTTCTACTACTTTTTGCTTTTATTGGAGTCGGACGCCTTGCTGTGATCGGCGCCCTGCGTGCTCATGCGGTCTTGCGCCCGGGCCTGTCCCTTATCGCGATCGGGCGAATTGGGACCGTTGCTATTCGAAACGCCGGGGCTGCTGACATGAGGTGCAGAATTGCCACCCATTCCGCCGGCGCCGCCGCCGCCACCGCCGCGGCCTTGCGCCATGCTCGGAGCGGCGCCCATGACGGCCAGCGCCGCCGCCAGCGAACACACCCCGGCCATGACGCGGATAGACTTCCTGTCTGGAATCCTTCGCATAAACCCATTCTCCTCTTCTGAGTGGCGCTGCGTTTACCAACGCAGTCGGTAGAGAACGGCCTAAAGAGCGTTAGTTGTCGTGACAAAGATGGGTCAGCGCGTGACATTTCGAGGACGCCCTCTCGGTTTTTGATCTCAGTCGCCGGCCCTGACCTCGTCCGGCCGCGGTCCTTCGGCCGCCCTGCGGGGCGACGGCAGGCCGGGGACCCAGGGACGCTCGCCCCGCGCCGCGCGCACGCTTTCCACCCGCGTCCCCGACGGATCTAGCCAGATCGCATGCCCGCCGTCGCGCCACACCGAGAAGCGGTCGACGACGACCTGCGCCGACGGACAGGCGCGCCGCACCGGCACGGTCGCCACGACGACGCTCGCGGCCAAACAGTCTTCGGCCAAGGCCGCCGGATCGCGCACCAGCGCCACCACCTGACCGCGCACCCTGTAGATGCAGCCGAGCGGATCGCAGGTGAGCGCGCCGTCGCCGCTGGTTCCGGCACTCGGCCACGGCTCGGCCTGATCCTGCCCGGCACGGCGCAGCCAGGTTTCGCGGGTGAGCTTCGAGGCGCGCTGCGCCGAGACCTCGAGGAGACCGTCCGCGCCGCGCACGGCGAGCAGCTTGGCGTCGCCCGAAATCAGGACATCCGGGCTGCGCTCCAGCGCAATCGAGCTCAACCCGAGCAGCACGATGGGCAGTCCGGCGACGCGCCAGCGCGTCTTCCATAGGCAAAGCCACAGCCCGCCCAGGCTCGTCATGGCGAGGCCCCAGACCGGCATGGCCGGGAATAGCGCCACCGCACCGTTCCATCCGGCCACCTCGCGCCCGATCACCAGAATGAGGTCGCAGCCCCAGCCGAGCGGCACCAGGGCCAGCCGCTCGAGCCCGAACGGGAACAGCAAGAAGGCCAGGACCGCCCACGGCATCACCCACACGCTGGTGAGCGGCACGGCCAGCAGATTGGCGGCCAGCCCGTAGAGCGTGAAGCGGTTGAAGTGATAGAGCGCGTACGGCGCCGATGCGAAGCCGGCGATGATCGTGGTGAGGCACACGGCACTGAGCTCGAGCGCCGCGCGCCGCATCAGCCCAGCGCCGACCCGCCACGCCGTGAACTGACGCCGCATCGCCTCCCACACGGCGATCAGCGCCACGACGGCGGCGAACGACATCTGGAAGCTCGGACCGAGCAGGCTCTCGGGGAGCAGCAGCAGCACGGCGAAGGCGGCCCAGGCGATCAGCCGCATGGAGATCGCGGTGCGGTCGATCAGGATCGCGAACAGCACGATGCTGGTCATCAGCCAGGAGCGCTGGGTCGGCACGCCGGGGCTGGCGAACAGCATGTAGAACGTGATCGCCAGGAACGCCGCCACCGCCGACCATTTCTTGATCGGATAGCGCAGCGCCACGTGCGGGATCAGCGCCAGACCGCGGCGGATCGCGAAGAACACGATGCCGGCGACCAGGCTGATATGCAGACCCGAGATCGACAGCAGGTGGGCGAGGCCGGAATCGCGCATCCAGGCCATCGCCTCGGGCGGGATGGCGCCTTGCTCGCCGGTCAGCAGCGCCGCCGCCACGGGCCCCGCGGGCCCGGGGATCACCGCCAAGGTCCGCTCGACCACCGTCTGGCGCGCCGCGTTCAGCCGCAAGGTCCAGCCGTAGTCGTCGGGATCCGCCCGGCCGCGGCGCTGAATCTCGCCGGCGGTGAACCCGACGCCGCCGAGCCGCGCGAACCACGCATCGCGCTGGAAGTCGTAAGCACCCGGAGCCGCCGGTGCCGGCGGCGGCAGAAGGACGGCGCGCAGGCTCACCAGATCGCCGGGAACGAGATGCTGCTCGGGGGCCCGGCGCACCACCAGCCGCACCTGGGCGGGCGTGCGGTCCGCCGCGAGGCCCGCGATATGCAGGCGATCGATCATGATGCGCCGGCCTTCCGGCCGCACCTCAACCGCGGCGATGCGGCCCTCGATGTCGGCCGGCCCGATGCGTTTTTCGATCATGGGCGCCGCCACAAGACGGCTTCGGAGCTGGGCGACGCTCAGGCCGAGGCCCATGGCGGCCACGGCGATTCCGACGATCACTGCCAGGGCCGACCGGCGGCCGAGGGCGGCCAGCAGACCGGCGGCGATGGCGATCGCCGGGCCGAGCCACATCGCCGGCTCGCGCGGCAAGGCGAAATAGACCCCGATGCCGGTCCCGAACGCGACCGGCAGCCACAACGCCAGCCGCTCGCGCTCGGCGGCGAGCCTGTCGGCGAGGGTTGCCCCCAGCCGGCCGACCAGACCGGCGGCCGGGCCGGTTCCCGCCGCCGCGTCGCTCACGATCTCGTCCCGCTGACAGCCATGGCGGATATGTTATACCCACCTCACCCTCCCGTCGCTTGCGCGACGGGCCCTCGTTGTAAGCCACCCTCTCTCGTATCGTCACGCATCCGCGTGCCGATACGGCCTCTCCCCACTACGTGCGGAGAGGGGCTAAGCGGGCGGAGAGGGTCAATCTCGCTCGGAAGCTTCGCACTCCCATGTCCATCGTCTGCCGTTTCGCGCCCTCGCCCACCGGATTCCTCCATATCGGCGGCGCCCGCACCGCGCTGTTCAACTGGCTGTTCGCGCGTCACCACGGCGGTGAGTTCCGCCTGCGCATCGAGGACACCGACCGCGCGCGCTCGACGCCCGAGGCGGTGGAGGCGATCCTCGACGGCCTCAAATGGCTGGGGCTCGATTGGGACGGCGAGGTCGTCTACCAGTTCCAGCGCGCCGAGCGCCACGCCGAGGTCGCCCGCAAGCTGCTCGCCGAAGGCAAGGCATATCATTGCTATGCCACGCCGCAGGAGCTCGACGAGATGCGCGCCAAGGCCAAGGCCGAGGGGCGGTCGATGCGTTACGACGGGCGTTGGCGCGACCGCGATCCCAAGGAGGCGCCGCCCGGCATCAGGCCGGTGATCCGGCTCAAGGCCCAGCAGACCGGCCAGACCGTGATCAAGGACCTCGTCCAAGGCGACGTGGTGATCGGCAACGACCAGCTCGACGACATGGTCCTGCTGCGCGCCGACGGCACGCCGGTCTACATGCTCTCGGTCGTGGTCGACGATCACGACATGGGGGTGACGCACGTCATCCGCGGCGACGATCACCTCAACAACGCGGCGCGCCAGATGCAGCTGATCGAGGCGCTCGGCTGGCCGGTGCCGACCTACGCCCACATCCCGCTGATCCACGGCCCGGACGGCGCCAAGCTCTCCAAGCGTCACGGTGCCTTGGGCGTCGAGGCCTATCGCGAGATGGGCTATCTGCCCGAGGCGCTGCGCAACTATCTGCTCCGGCTCGGCTGGAGCCACGGCGACGAGGAGATCATCCCGACCCAGAAGGCGATCGAGTGGTTCGACCTCGACGCGGTCGGCCGGTCGGCCGCGCGCTTCGACTTCGCGAAACTCGCCAACCTCAACGGCCACTATATCCGCGAAACCGACGACGAGCGGCTGCTCGGCCTGGTCCTGCCGCGCATCGAGGCCATGCTCGGCGGCCCGGTGGACGCCACGCGCCGCGAGCGGCTGCGCCGCGGCATGCCCGGCCTGAAGCAGCGCGCCAAGACCCTGGTCGAGCTCGCCGAGATCGGCGTGTTCTACGTCCGGCCGCGACCGCTGCCCCTCGCCGAGCCGGCCCGCAAGCTGCTCGGCCCGGAGGCGCGGGAACGCTTGGACCGCCTCATGAAGGTTCTGGACGGCCAGGCGGACTGGCAGGCCGCTGCGATCGAAGCCGCGGTGCGCGCGGCGGCGACCGCGGCCGGCGCCAAGCTCGGCGATCTCGCCCAGCCGCTGCGGGCGGCGGTCACCGGACAGGCCGCCTCGCCGCCGATCTTCGAGGTCATGGAGGTGCTCGGCCGCGACGAGACGCTGGGCCGTCTCGGCGACGCGTTGGCCGCAGCGGGGTGAGCGGGTTCAACAGAACCAAGGCCTTGGGCCGACGTTCACGCGGCCGGCGGGCTTAACTTTTCGCAATGCAGCGAATTGCCTTAATGCTTGTAACACCCTATGTTTCGGCCATCTCCCCTCTCCCGCCCGGCCAGCAAGGATGAACCCCATGGCGCAGAGCAAACCTCTTCCGAATGAATCGGTCACGCTGATCGACACGCCGTCCGGCAAGAAATTCGACTTCCCGCTCATCCCGGGCACGGTCGGGCCGAAGGTGATCGACGTCCGCAAGCTTTACGGCACCACCGGCTATTTCACCTACGACCCCGGCTACACCTCGACCGGCAGCTGCCAGTCGAAGATCACCTATATCGACGGCGAAGCCGGCGTGCTCATGCACCGCGGCTACACCATCGAGGAGCTCGCCGAGCACAGCGACTTCATGGAGGTCTGCTACCTGCTGCTCAAGGGCGAGCTGCCCAACGCCGCCGAGAAGAAGAAATTCACCCGCGACATCACCCTGCACACGATGGTGCACGAGCAGATTCCGCGCTTCCTCTCGGGGTTCCGGCGCGACGCGCACCCGATGGCGGTGATGTGCGGCGTGGTCGGCGCGCTCTCGGCCTTCTATCACGACAGCACCGACATCAACGACGCGCATCAGCGCATGGTCGCGTCCTATCGCCTGATCGCCAAGATGCCGACCATCGCGGGCATGGCCTACAAATATTCGATCGGTCAGCCGTTCATCTATCCGCGCAACGACCTCGAATACGCGGCGAACTTCCTGAACATGATGTTCGCGGTCCCCTGCGAGCCGTACAAGGTGAATCCGGTGCTCGCCAAGGCGATGGACCGCATCCTGATCCTGCACGCCGACCACGAACAGAACGCCTCGACGTCGACCGTGCGCATGGCCGGATCGTCGGGCGCCAACCCGTTCGCCTGCATCGCCGCCGGCATCGCCTCGCTGTGGGGGCCCGCGCATGGCGGCGCCAATGAGGCCGTGCTGAAGATGCTGAACCAGATCGGCCGCAAGGAGAACATCAAGGAGTTCCTGCAGCGCGCCAAGGATCCGAACGACAATTTCCGTCTGATGGGATTCGGCCACCGCGTCTACAAGAACTACGATCCGCGCGCGGCGGTGCTGCGCAAGAGCTGCCACGAGGTGCTGGACGAGCTCGGCATCCGCGACGAGCCGCTGCTCGATCTCGCCATGGAGCTGGAGAAGATCGCGCTCCACGACGACTACTTCGTCTCTCGGAAGCTGTTCCCGAACGTCGACTTTTATTCGGGCATCATCCTCAAGGCGATGAACATCCCGGTGTCGATGTTCACCGTGCTCTTTGCGGTGGCTCGGACGGTCGGCTGGGTCGCGCAGTGGAACGAGATGATCGAGGATCCGGAGCAGAAGATCGGGCGGCCGCGCCAGCTCTACACCGGCTATCCGAAACGTCCGTACGTGCCGCTGGACAAGCGTGGCTGAGGGAAAGCCCAAACCGACCGGCTCGACCGCGGGGGCGACCCCGCCCCCGCCGACCGCGCCCGATCTCGCGCCGGCGCGCCGGCGCGTCCTCGCGGCGCCGGCGAACGACAACAGGCTCAGCCCGCTCCACCGCCTGCTGCGCGCCGCGGCGTTCGTCGCCATCGGCGCGGCCCTCGCCTGGGTGATGCACTACGTGCTGGGGTAAGCGGCCCAGGCGGAATGCGGAATCCCTGACGAGGGTCCACGAAGTACGGACGGTAACGCCGGTATCCGAGCTGCTCATACAGGCGCACCAGATTCGGGCTGCAGCAGATGATATCAATCCGCGTGCCGCGGTCGCGCGATTGGCGGTAGCAATGCTGGACAAGGTGAAAGAGCGCCGCGGAACTGCGATAGGCGGGCAACACGAATAGCCGACCGCAGAAGGCAAATTACTCCTCGGGATATGCCGGAACCGATCCACGCTGTAGCTGTGCGCCACGAAGGGCGTCAGCTTGTCCGCGCCGTACACAGGAAATCGGCGCGCGTACGACGCTGTCACCAGAAGAGCGCCAAGCGGTGCTGGAGGCGCGGGAGCGGCTCATCGCCGACATGCGCCACCCACCGACGGCGGGTGAACTGGCGACGTCAGTCGGCTTGAGCGAAAAGCGCCTGAACGCCGGCTTTCGCATCGAGTTCGGCGCGACCGTTTTCGAGGTGCTCCGGAACGAGAGATTGGAGCACGCGCGCGTCGCGATCGAGACCGGGTACGTCACTTTGAAGCACGTCGCGTTCCGTGTCGGTTACAATTACGTCAACAACTTCATCCATGCTTTCACCACGCGGTACGGTTCCCCGCCGCGACGTTATGCGGAGCGCCACAAGCGAGAAACGCACGCCGGACGCGGTTGAGCCGCGTTTAGTCTCGGTCCGCTGGTCGTCATCTCTGGGACGTCTTCGGTCCGGAAGCCTGTGTCGCCGCAGATGTGCCGATAAGCGGCATCGGACCTTGGCTGTCGGCTGTCAGCCCGCAGCTTAAGAGAAAAACTCTCGCAAAAGAGCTGCAAAACGGTCCGAAAGCCAACCATCCGGTAATTTCTCACCTGTATGATGATCGGCTCAATGCCGACGTATCGCTGCTTTCTGTTGGACAAAGACGGCAAGTTATCCGACGTCAGTTTTTCGGATCACGAAACCGACGATGACGCCGTGAGTTGGGCCGAGCGCCGGCTGCGGACCTATTCCGACTGCAGTCACGCCGAGCTGTGGGTTGACGATCGAATAGTCCGGATGATCTCGCGCTAGCCGTCCTGTGGCGCTCGCGATCGTCTTGGTAAAAACACGCTAACCTTGCATCGTTCGCAGACCGGGAATGCGTTGACCGTCTGGTCAATTAAGCTGCGCGTAATGAATGACCGGCAACATCGCGAAATGCTCCACGCACACGACTACTATCGAGCGGCGCAGTACCTGATCCGGAAATATGGGGCCGAGGCCGGCGATCGTGCCGCCATGCGCGCCGCCCGGCTGGCTGCGGACGGCTTTGCCGAGATTCACGCCATGTGGCGCTTGTTAACCGTGACGGTGCGCGAAATCGAAGACCGGGGTCGGCGTTAGATTTACCGGCCGTTCATCCGAATCGGAAAAGATGCGCCGGCTTCGAGCGGGCGCTAAGACGACCTTGGGTCCGTGAAGAAAGCGGGCCCTCGTCGTGAGTGTTCGCGGCGGGGGCTCTAATAAGAATACGCGATGAGGACTCGAGATGGCCGCCGGTTCGGGCCAGTAAGCGCCGCCATTGGGATCGTTCCTGACAGCGCCTGACTTCCTCTAAATTCGGACAAAAGCCTTCGATGAGGCATGTTTCGTGGCCGGTCCTGCGCGAAAAACCTTGATCCGGTTGTGGGCGGGTGGATTAGAATACACGGAGTAGTTGCGGCAGACGCCGTTCACCTGTGAGTGCGAAACGATGCGAGAGTATCGCTTCTTCTTTTGGACCGAAGCGGCCGCACGCATCGCGAAAGTAGAGGTCGCTGACTGTTCCGACGATGCCGACGCGGTGCGCTTGGCCGAACAGACACTCGGCGAAAATCCGCCATACCTTATCGCAGAAATCTGGACAGGAGACTGTCTCGTCGAGCGCCGACAACGCCCCGGTGGTGTCGGCGGTTGACGGGGCTGCCACCGCAAACTCCGGCCGTACTCCTGACGATCGCGCTCGCACCTCTACGTCCCAATGGCGGCAAGGACACCCGGGAACAGGGACCGCCGTTTGTTCCCCCTCTGCCGTCGCCTAGCTCACAACCGCCGCGGCGACGAACTTCTGGACCGCATCCGCAAGCTGCCGGGCATAACTTCCCGTGAGCACCATCTCGTCCTTGGACGGCGCATGGGGCCGGGCGAAGTGGGTCGACATCATTCCAACGAAATGGCCGCCGCTCGTCACCAGCGGTGTCGATTGAACCGCCCGATAGCCGGCTTCCGCCGCCACGGCGCGAAAGGGAGCGAATTGCGGATCGAGCTCGACGTCCGGAATGACGACAGGCCGGCCCTCGCGCAACGCACGGCCGCAGGCGCAGTCGTCATCCACCGACACGCGGCCGAAAACGTTCAGAAAGTTCTCTTTGAATCCCCGGTGGCACATGATGAGTAGCTGCCCACCGCGATACAGCTGAATATTGCCATAATCCGCACTCAGCAGCGCGATTGTAGCATCGAGAACGAGTTGGAGCGCCGCATCGAGGCTCGTGCAGGCGGACAGCTGCCGGGTCAACTCGGCGGGATCAATCGACGATGGGGCGCGGTGCATTGGCACTGGAATGGCGTCTCGGTTGAGGCTGGCTGTGACCGCGAGTTCGACGTTGCCGCGGTCCAGGTCAATCTAAGCGCAACCGTCTACTTGATTCAATTGCCAGCGTTCAATGCGAATTCTGCATGGCGGACTTTCGCCGGTCCCGCCATTTTCACGACGACGTTCACTTAGGGCTCTCGGCGGCCGACGCCAGGCGCTCGGCGTGCCAATTGATGCTCACTATACGGGTCGACCATGGCTATCTGCGGCGCGACGTGATCGGCCAGCGTTTCATAAAGGCGAGCCGGGTCGCCACCGCAGCTCTGGGCCTTGGCGTGATACTGCTCCTCTGACGCCCTCGCATCGCGGTCACGCTGCGCGCGACACGCGTTGCTCGTCGAAGGTTGCCCGGGGGTTTGAACATTGAAGCTATCGACTGTCTGGGCGCTGCCTTGAGCGGTGCAGAGAAGGAGCAGCGGGCTGACGAGAAGCAGGGCGAGGTATCGCATGGACGTGTCCCACGTTCGCGTCGAGCGTGCGACAGCTTGGCTCGTTGCCGGGAAAGACCGGGGCATGAGCGCGCCGGCCTAATGTATCAACGCCACCATCTGGTGGATCGACAGCCAGCCGGCCGTCTGCGCCCAGGGCGACGACAAGTGCGGATTCCCCTGGTGATAGAGGCCCGTCGCCTCGAATACATCGGCCCCGTTCTGGCCCTGGCCGCGCCGCACATAGCCGCGGACTGCCTTAATGAAATCGTGCTTCGCGCCGTTGAACGCGCCGCTCGAGACCGGCACTTCGATCTGCGAGCCGTCGGCGACCGAGTTGGCCACCTTCACCGTGCAGCAGTTCTCGTCCTTGAGCTCGTCGTCGCTAATGGTCGAGAGCTGGACGTAGCCCCATTTCTCGCCAGGGTGCGCTCGTGCCGCGAGAGCGGCTAAGTCGCCCTCGGTTGAAATGGTGTGCGAGCCGCCAGTCGACGATTGGCCGGGTCGCGGAACGGCTACGGCCGATTGCGTGACGCCGGAGGACGTGACGCCGGAGGAAGCGTCGCCCGGGTGCTCCTGGTTCCGGTGCTTCCGGATCGAGCATTCGACGCTGACGCCGCCGCCCTTGTGGGCATCGCGCGGGCATGGATCACTGCCGGCGCCGGGCTCGTTACCGGCCGAGCGGTCCGCGCCGCCATCGCCACTCGCTATCGGCCCGGCATTTCCGGGGCTCTTCTGCACGCGTTGGTCGACCTTCTGCACGCCCTCGTCGAACTCCTTGTGCAGTCCTTGGTCGACCTTCTGCACGGCTTGATCAAGCTTCTGCAGTCCCTGGTTCACGAGGTCAGCAAGTCCAGAGCCCTGGCTTGACTGGCTGGAGCCGGAAAGCGCCGGAGCGCCAACCGGCTCAGGCTTGCGCTGCAACGAAGCGAGGAGCTCTGGCGACGGCTGCCCATCGATTTGTAACTTGTGGTCCTGCTGGTAGCGCCGGATCGCTGCCGCCGTCTTAGCGCCATAACTGCCATCCACCGGCCCTGGGTCATAGCCCTGTTGGGCCAGTGCCGCCTGGATCGGACGGATGGGCGCGGCGGCTTGGCCACTCGCCGGCGGCCGCGAACCGGGGCCGCCGGCTTCCCCGCCGGAGGCCGCACAGCCGGCAAGGAGCGCACCCGCACCGATCACCAGCACTCGCCAATAGCGCATTTGGGTCCTCCCTGGTGTTTTCCGTCCTCGTTGTCGTCTTCGGATTGCCACGACGGTCGGCTAACCACCGTACAACTCGGCAGGTCCGAATTATTTCTTTCCGCCCCCCTGGCTCCCTTGCGGAGACCGCATCGCCTGATCGGGCAAGCTGGGGCAGGCGATCGCGCTTGCCTTATCGCCGCGCCCCTGCATGCATGAGATCGTCGCCTGCCCCGATTGCGCGTCCATGTAGATGTAGTGGAGCTCCTCTCCCGGGACGTCAGGCCGCCGCACGATCGTCCACCACACCCATTTCCCGCGTGGCGCGGTGCGGTTGAAAAACGGATCGCGGCCGAGGCTCGCGTCCCCCGCGGCGGGCGAGCTCGGCGCCAGTTGCTGGGTTCCGATGTGGTAGTTCGCGCCGATCAGGATAAGCTGAACCTGCGTCACCCACCGGCTCGGGTCCGGATCTGGCCGGGAGCTCTGCGCCATCGGCATAGGCGGCCGGTTGAGACGACGGGTCGCTTCGTCTGGGTCAAGAATGTTGGCCGGCGCCGGAGAGGGCTTTGGGTCATCAACGTCTGACGTCGTAACGTTGAATTGCCCTGGCTGATCGATGCGGCGGCGGCCGTTCATCCATGATTTCGGCGCCGCGATGTGCACGACGAGATCTTCCCATCCACTTGCCGGTGCACCCCTGGCCGCGCTTGGTCGGAAATAATGAAAGTCGGCTCCGCTGATCTGCAGCGTCTTGCTCGCGAGCGCGACCTCGACCTCGTAGAGCTTGAACGGGGGATTCTGGCGCGCCGCTTCGGCGTCGGCGCGACGACGAAGACTGGCGAAGTCGGTCGCAGTGCCGGGCGGGAGCTCCTCCGTCCGGCTCGCGGCCTCCTGGCGCTGGTTCGCCTCGGCAAGCCCGGAGAGCGCGTCGAAGCTGGTCGCGGCGCCGCTCTCCGCATCGATCATGATCGTGCCCGAGCCGCCGGCGAGCTCCCACGCGGTGCGCGGACCCTTCGCGGTCGGATAGGCCTTGATGGTGGCCTGCATCACGGGACCGACCCCCTGCTTGCGCGCGGCGGCCACGGCCTCCGTCAGGTCGAGGAAGCGGTCGGGGAGCGGCACGGCAGCCGGATCGGTGGGCATCGGGATGACGGTTGGCTTGCCATCCCCCACAGCCACCATGAGCCCCTCGCCGGTCGAGCGCGACCGGAACGTGAACATCGCGCCTCTTCCCGACCCGAGCGTCCCATCGGGCTGCGGCGCAGCGACAATCCCGATCAGCGCGGCGTCAGGCTTCCAGCGCTTGGCCTCCGCCCGCGCCGTCTCGGCGGCCGCCGCGACCGTCTCGGCAGCGACAGCGATGTCGGGGACAGCGATCAGCACGAGCAGGCCGATGAGTGCCGCGCGAACCGTCATGGAGCATACGGCACCGGCCCTTTGCCGGTCCGCATCCCGCCACAGCGGCTCGCCCCACGCTTGCGATCGCACGCAGAAGACTTGGCTTCCCGCCCCCATGGGGATGGGAGGACACTTGCTCGGCTGTTGCCGTGCAGACCTGCGCTGGGTCGGTCGCATTGTCAGTCGTCGGCGGTGAACGAGTATTCTATCACTCCCATCGAATGGTCGCCATGTCGCACGGGGAGCGCTGGGATCAAACGAGCTCGTCTGCGCCTCTGACCGCCAGCCTCACGCCCGCACCGGTGCCGCAGCGTTTTGATTGAGGATGCATTGGACCGAAGCCGATCCGCCGACCCGGCTACTCGATCACCCCGTCCGCGACCGCGAGCAAGGTCGGCGGGACGTCGAGGTCGAGCGCCGTTGCGGTCTTCAGGTTGATCACCAGCTCCAGCATGGTTGGCTGTTCAACCGGCAAATCCGCCGGCTTGGCGCCCTTGAGGATCTTGTCGACATAGACGGCCGCATTCCGGGACAATTGGTCCAGGCTCGGTCCGTAAGAAATCAGGCCTCCAGACTCCGGAAAATCCCTGAAATAGGAGATCGCCGGCGTTCTGCTGTTGAGCGCCAGCTCGGCAATCCGTCCGGCGTATCTGGTCATGAGAGACGCCGGCAAGATGACGAGCGCCTCCGGCCGTATCCGCGCGATCTCCTGGAACGCGCGATCAAGATCTTCACCCTTCCGTGCCTCCACCAGGGTGATCTCCATACCCGAGGCGCGAGCTGCTTCTTCCGTTTCCCTTAACGAGAACACGACGGGGGGATCGTCCGGGTTCCAGAGAATGGCCAGACGGGACAGGTCCTTGGTGATCGCCTTGAGCCATTCCAGCCGCTTTCCGCTCAGCTCCGGGGACTGCAGGCTGAACCCGGTGATATTGCTGCCCGGGTGCGCGAGGCTGGCCACGAACCCGGTTCCCACCGGATCGCTGCTGCCGGTCATCACGATGGGAATGGTGCGCGTTGCCTGCTGGGCGGCGCGGACCGCCTGCGACCCCCCTGCGACGATCACATCGACCTCGAGTGCCATGAGCTCGGCCACGCGGCGGGGCAGCCGATCCGCCGGGTCGCTCGACCGATACTCGATCACAACATCGTGGCCTTCGACGTACCCCAGTTCGGCCAGCCCCTGCCGAAATGTCCGGAGACGGCGCTCCGAACCGAGGAACCCGATCCGCGCCATTCCATTCGGCGCCAGAGCATGCGCCGCGAGCGGCCACGCCAGCACCGAGCCAAGAACCGTGATGAAATCCCGCCGCCTCATCGTGGCCACGCCGAGCGCCTCCTGCGCGCCTAGTGGGCCCCCCGATCAGCCGCTGTCTAGCTATACGCCGGGCGTGGCCCGGGTCAATTCGGAAAGCGGACGCCGGTGGATAAAGTCGATGTGGGCCTCAGCGCAGGGCCGCGCGTTGGACCTTGCCTTTGATCTCGGTCGCCAGCTGGTCAAAATCGACCGGCTTGGCGAAGACCGAATCAGCGCCCCACAGGTCACGCACATCGGCAGCCGCTTCGGGATGGCCGGTGACAAAGATGACCAGCTGATCGGGCTTGCGGAGTTGCAGCATGTTGGCCAGCGCCACGCCATGTGGACCGCCGGGCGGCATGTGGATGTCGACCACGAGACAGTCCGGCAGCACGCCGCCGCGATCCGTCGCGGCCTACGTCGCCCTACGCGCCGTCCCCGACCGGGCGATGCGCGCATCGACCACCGCCTAGAGCGATGCCGACGCCGGTGCAAGCTCCTGCGCCAGCTCATGACGGATGCCCGGCAACACGCGCTCGCCGAAGAACCTTTGGTCTTCGATATAGTCCGGGAACATGAACATCATGCCATCGAGCTCCGCCCCCCTGATCGTCTTCACGATCCGGCGGCGCAGGCTGTCCGCCGACCCGATCGCAAAGGACGTCATGAAGGCGTCGTTGCGTGCCCGCAGCAACAGGTTATGGACCTGTCCGTCCTGCCGCGGCGCCTGCCGATAGCCGGAGCCCATGCCCTGCAACGTCTCAACGTCTATTCCCGCGCGATAGTGCTCGGCCCGCGCCTCGGCCGCGGCGTCGGTTTCGCCGGGCACGATCACGCAGTTGATGAATGTCTTGATCGTCCGGCCGTATTCCGCCGCGATGGCCTTGGCGCGGCGGCTGTTCCTGGCCACCTCGGCATCGTCCTTACCGCTGATAAAAGCGGCGTCGGCGTGCCGCGCCGAGAGGCGAAGGCCGACCTCCGACATGCCGGCGCAGATGAGGGTCGGCCGTGGGTCTGACACCGGCTTTGGATCGCACATGCAGTCGGCGAGCTTGAAATATTTCCCGTCGAGGTTGACCGCCGGCTCCGACCACAGGCGCTTCACCGCGTCGAGCCATTCCTCGGCGAGCTCGTAGCGCTGGTCGTGATCGAGGTCTTCACGCCAGCCCCCCATTTGCGAGAATTCGTCGCGAAAGGCGCCCGACACGACGTTGAGGCCGGCACGCCCGTCGCTCGCGTGATCGAGCGTGCACACCATCTTGGCGACAACGGCCGGATTGTGCAGAAGCGTGTGAACGGTACACCAGAGCTTGATCCGCGACGTCACTTGCGACAGCGCCGACATCAACATCAGGGACTCTTGCGACGTGCCCCAGTGATTGCGGGGGCCGCCGAAGCCCCGCCACTTCATCATCGACAGGACGAAATCGAGACCGAGCTCCTCCGCCAGAAGCGTTGCCCGCTTATTCAGGCCGAATGAGCCGTCAATGACCGGTGCATTGCGGGACACGATCCAGCCGCCGTTGGCGATCGGGAGGAAAATGCCAAACTGAATTTTTCGCTGCGTTGACATTGCCCACCTTCCCTTCGTCCCGGCACCGAGGTGCCGCCGGCCGGGTATTGCAGCCGTCGTGCCAGACAAGGGCCGACGTGAGAGCGCGATGCGGGTCGCCGTAGGGCGCCCAATTTTTCGCCAAATCCCGCCTCGGTGAGGACAGAATGGGCTCGAATGGCCTAGGTTCGGTGAGCTGACATAAACTTGGCCGGCGTGTCTGCCGGAAGGTCTTGCCGACCGATCAGGACCGATCGAAACGACTTAAGCCGTGATCCGTGGGAGGGACATCATGAAATTCGGCCTGTTCTATCTTCCGACATACCTTCCGGCCGAGCGCGACGTGGCCGCGCATTTCGACAATATCGTCGAGCAGGTGGTGTACGCCGACAAGATCGGCATCGATTACGTATGGATGGTCGAGCATCATTTCGTGCGCCATGGCGGGCTGTGCGCCGGCAGCTACTCGTTCCTCTCCTATCTCGCGGCCAAGACGACGCGCATCCGGCTCGGCACGGGCGCCACGGTGCTCCCGCTCAACGATCCCGTGCGGGTCGCCGAGCAGGGTGCCACGCTCGACCAGCTCTCCAAGGGCCGGTTCGACCTGGGCGTCGGCCGCGGCTTCCTGCGCGACGAGTTCGATACGTTCGGCGTCGACATGCGCGAGACGCACGACCGCGTCGCCGAGGGGGTCGACCTGATCCGGCGCGCCTGGACCGAGCCGTCGCTCACCTGGCGCGGAAAATTCCGGCCGCCGATCGACAACCTCACCATCCTGCCGCGGGTCTATCAGAACCCTCATCCGCCGCTGTGGAACGCGTGTTTCATGACCCGCGACAGTTTCGTGTGGACGGCCGAGCAGGGTCTGAACCTCCTGTATGTGGCCTACCACGTCGACAGCGCCACGGCCGGCGAGCGCGTGCACTGGTATCTCGACGAGCTGCCGCGCTTCGGCCGCAAGGTCGAGGATCACGAGGTCTGCTGCGTGTACCATGCGCATTTCACCGAGCGCGCGGACGTGCGGCGCCTCAAATCCCTGGTCGAGACGCCGATGGCCGAATATACCGGTGCTGGTGTCGAGGCGGCGCGGAAGCCGCCCGACCCGGTCGCGTACAAGGGCTATGCCGCCCGCGAGGACTATCAGCGCCAGGCCGCCTTCGACAATTATTTCCCCGACCGCGTGCTGATGGGCGATCCCGACAGCGTGCTCGCCCGCATCCGGCGCCTCAAGGCCCTCGGCATGACGCAGCTCGGCCTGCTGGTCGATTTCGGCTCGTTGAAGCAGCCGGACATCATGCGATCCCTCGAAGTGTTCGGAAAGGATATCCTGCCGCGGGCGCGGGAGATCTCGCGGGAGATCTGAGGGGACTGCCGGAGCTGGCGAGGAGCCGAGCGTGCCGCTAAGCCCTCGCGAAGGTTTGGCGAGGCGCACGCAAGCGACGCCATCCACCCTGGCATCAGCCCAGGACGGATTTCGCTGCGACGATGATCGACGCGAGGATCAGGCCGATCACGACCCAGCGAAACACCAGGGCATGCACATAGCTGACGGTGTAACCGTCAAGGTTCGGCATGAGCCTTTGCATCGGACCTCCTGGGACTCAGCGCCCGCGGCTTGACGCCGCAGTGGCCGCGGACAGACCGGCCCGGTCCCTCGGCACCGCATCGCCGATCCACATAGACGATGTTCGGCGGCGGAATCACCACCGGTCCCGGATCGATGGCGGGCATCACGGCGGCCTCAGACGCCGCTGCCATCAGGCGCACCAAGGCGCCGATCGCTCCGGCGAGAATTACAAAGCGCATGGACTCCTCCTGCCGCGGAGCTCCTATCATGCCGCGTCCTGCGTCCTGTGTGATTAAACGGTGTGAAGTCCGGAGCTCGCGACGAAATCTGACACCGCCTAGCGCGGGCGACGCGCTCAGCCGGGGTCGCGCCGCGTTCGTTTCACCTCGTCGGCCAGCTTTTCGTATTGCTGTGCCAGGACCATGTACTCGGACTTTGCGGTGGGGCTTTGGACCTTGGCCGCCATCTGGCGGAATTCCTCCGCGCGCTTGCGATAACGTTGCGCTGCCGTTTCCGGCTCGTTCGACTGCCCCACGATGCCCCCAGTTGAGCTTCCGGAACCGCCTTCGAGCCCCGGCGTGTGCGAAATTAGGCTATCTGGTACAGATTAGCCGACGCGGCAGATCGCGACGCCAGTGGAAACCCTGAGATTCGGGCAGGAAAACACTTACACGATATCTGCTCTATTTGCGGGCTCGGAGGGCCGCCTACGTATCCCTTCTCCACCAACGGGATATCCGTGGCTCAGACCGAGGGGGCAAGGCTGAAAATCCTGGTCGTCGATGACGACCCCGAAGTGCGCAAGGTTGCGGGCGCGAACCTGGAGGCGGATGGGCACGTTGTTCTGACAGCAGCCAGCGCGCAGGACGCTATCCAGCGCCTCGACGCTCATCCGGACATCAGTTTGCTGTTCACCGATATCGTCCTGCCCGGCTCGATGGACGGCTTCGACCTGGCCGAGCTTGCCAAGCGGCGCCGTCCCGGCCTGCAGGTGATCTACATGAGCGGCTATCTCAGGAATGAAGGTGTGTGGGAAGGCACGCTGCTGACAAAGCCGTGGACCATCGACGACCTGAGGGCAGCGATCGCCACGGTTTTCGCGGCGGGTGGGCCGCTCGGAAGCAGCACCCAGTGACGGCTGCGGCGACGGTCGAGCCTCAAGCCCCGTCCGGCGGATTCTGCTTCGCGAGCTTCTTCCGTCGCTGCTCCGCCAGCATGCGCGACGTCTTCGCCATCTGCATGATCATGTCGCGTTGCTCGGGCCCGGCTTTCCGGGCCCGCCCATCGCAGTCGGCGGCATGCTTCAAATAGGCCTCGATTTTCTTCATCAGATCGTCTGCTGTTTGGCGTGGCCGGCTTCCGCCTCGATGGCGTCGGCAAGCTTCTCATATTCATCGGCCAGCCGCAGCCGCTGCGAGCGGACGTTGTGTTCCGTCGACGGGGTCGCCTGTTCGCGATGATGGCGCGCTTGCGCGCGCAAGTGTTGAGGGTCCGGGAGCTCTTCCGTCATGTCGGGCACAGCCATGTGACGGCTCTAAGATTGTTGTGACGCGCGGTATCAGGGGCAATGGGGATAAACCCCAAGAACCCCCCTGAAATTGCCCCACGGACCGCGACTGTACTTACCCCCCGACGCGCCCTCGCCTCGTAAGGCGTATCCGAGCCTTAGCCCGGCCTTGCGTCCAACCACACCCGCACCGGGCGGCTGCGACCGGGGATCATCTGCTCGCCGCCGTCGAGCAGCCGCTCCAGGATGCCGGCGGCACCGCCCAGCGCACCCAGCCGGGCCGCCGCGATGACGGCGTCGGCGGCGAGGAGGCGCGCCTTCAGGCTGCGGGTGAGGCCCTGCAGGCGGCTGGCGGTGTTCACGGTGTCGCCGACGACGGTGAACGACATGCACTGCTCGCTGCCGACGTCGCCGATCACGGCCAGCCCATAGTTGAGGCCGATGCCGATGGCCAGGTGCGCCTGCCCAGCGGCGGCGCGCTCGGTGTTCCAGCCTTCCATCGCCGTGATCATCATGTCGGCGCATTGCAGCGCGTTCTGGGCGTCGCGCTCGCCGGCGGTCGGCACGCCGAACGTCGCCAGCATGGCGTCGCCGATCAGCTTGTCCATGGTCCCGCCGCAGGCGAAGACCTGGGCCGACATGCGCTCGGCGAATTGCCGCAGCAGGTCGACCACGGCCTCGGGCGCCATGGTCTCCGAAATGCCGGTGAACCCGACGATGTCGACGAACAGCACGGCGACGTTCTGGCGGCGCACCGGCCCGAAGGGCTGGTCACGGTCGGCGAGGACCTCGACCACGCCCGGCGAGAAGTAGCGCGCGAGATTGTTGCGCGCCCGCTCGGCCGCCACACGCTGCCGATCCATATCGCGCAGCTTCTTGATCTCTGCGAGAGTCTTGGCGATGGTCGTATCGAGATCGGCCATATCGATCGGCTTGGTCACGAAATCGAAGGCGCCGCGATTCATGGCGGTGCGGATATTGGTCATGTCGCCGTAGGCGGAGACGATGATCGCCTTCACCGGCGACTGATTTTCGCGCAAGCGGGCGAGCATGGTCAGCCCGTCCATCACTGGCATGTTGATGTCGAGGAGGATCAGATCGATCCCGGGATCCCCCTCCAGGATCTTCAGCGCCTGTTCGCCGTCCCGCGCGTATCGGAACGCGAACTCGCCGCTCCGGATGTTGCGCCGGAAGCGCTGATTGAGAAGAAGCTCGACGTCGGGCTCGTCGTCGACGACGAGGATCCGCGCGGCCATCACGCGGCCCGCTGTGACTTTATTTCCGCCAGACGCTGCTTCAGCTGGCCGAAATCGACCGGCTTCGCGAAGAAGTCGATGGCGCCGGAATTGGCGGCCTTGCGGCGCCGCTCGTCGTCGCCATAGGCGGTGACCATCGCGACCGGAATATCCGGCCATTCGCCCCTGATCAGGCGCAGCAGCTCGATCCCATCCATCCCGGGCATGTTGATGTCCGACAGGATCACAATCAGCTCGGGATGGATTCCGGCGCGCAGCTGATGAAGCGCCGCGTCGCCCGATGGCGCAAAATGCAGCACGTATTCGCCGTTACGCTCCTCGCGGCGGAAGCGCTGCCGGAACAGGTCCACCACGTCCGGCTCGTCGTCCACGATGAGGACACTGACTGTCATGCACTTCCTCCCAAAGCCCGCCGCACGTTATCGACGACGGCCGAGCGCGGCAACTTGATGATGAACTCGGTGTACTCCCCGGCAGCACTCTCTACTACCATCGTGCCGTTATGCTGCTGCACGACAATATCATAACTTATTGACAGGCCTAGGCCCGTGCCCTCGCCCGTCGGCTTGGTCGTGAAGAACGGCGTGAACAGTTTTTTCCGCACATCTGCGGTCATGCCGATGCCGTTGTCGCGAATCCGGATTTCGACCGTATCCGCGGCTGCGCGCGTGGTGACCTTGACCGTGGGCCGGTACGAAGACCCGGCGCCGTCCCGCGCCCGCTTGTTCGTCGCATAGAAGCTGTTGCTGAACAGGTTGAGGAAAACCCGGGTCAGGTCCTGCGGCACGACCGCGAGCTTGCCGATCGCCGGGTCGAGATCGCGCTCCAGGGCCACGTTGAACGTCTGGTCCTGGGCGCGGGCGCCGTGATAGGCGAGGTTGAGCGCCTCCTCGATCAGGCCGTTGAGGTCCGCCGCCTGCAGGTCGCCGCTGCCGCCGCGCGAGTGCAGCAGCATGCTCTTCACGATGCCGTCGGCGCGCTGGCCGTGCTCGGCGATTTTCGCGAGGTTGCCGCTCAAGGTGGCGATCAGCTCCTCGACCTCGTCGCGCCGCGACGGCCCGAGCGCGGTGTTCGTCGACTCCAGGGCCTCGCGCAATTCGGCGAGCAGCTCCCGCGAGAGGCTGGAGAAATTGTTGACGAAGTTCAGCGGGTTCTTGATCTCGTGCGCGATGCCCGCGGTGAGCTGGCCGAGCGACGCCATTTTCTCGGCATGCACCAGGTTCGCCTGCGCCGCCTTGAGCTCCATATAGGCGGTATCCGCCACATCGCGCGCCGCTTCGAGCTCCTGTTCGCGGCGCTTGACGTCGGTGATGTCGGCGTACATCGAGATGAACCCGCCGCCCGGCACCGGATTGCGGCGGATGTCCAGGACGGTGCCGTCGGGACGCGTGCGCTCGGCGTGATAGGCCTGATCCGCCGCCGCGACGCGCTCGCGGACGATCTCCTCGACGTTGCCCGTGCCGAACTCGCGGCTCTCGGCCAGGAACCGGATGAAATCGTCGAACCGCGTGACCCCGCGCCGCAAGCCTTCGGGCAGGGGAAACAGATCGCCGAACCGGCGGTTCCAGGCGACGAGCTTGCGCTCGCCGTCGAACATCGCCACCCCCTGCGACATGCTGTCGAACATGACGCGCAGCGCCGCCTCGCGGCTGGCGAGCTCGGCGGTGCGCTCCTCGACGAGCCGCTCCAGTCGCGCCGCGGCCTGTGCGCGCTCGACCAGCAAGGCGTCGAGATCGACGGCATTGCGGCGGAACACCTCCACCGCCTCGCCCATCGCGGCGACCTCGTCGGAGCCGGTCCGCGGGATCGCGACGTCGCGGGCACCGCCGGCGATCGCGTTCATCGCCTTGCTGAGGCCGGTGAGGCGCGCGACGATGTTGCGACCGACATAGAGCCAGACGATCAGGACCGAGCTGATCAACGCCAGTGCGGTGACCGCCAACAGCACGTTCCTGCCGAACCGCTGCACGGCATAGGCGTCGCCGCTGGTGACCTCGATTTCACCCCGCGAGCCGGTGACCAGCCGACTGACCGCCTCGCGCAGCCGGTCGGAGAGGGCGGCGTTCTCCTGCACCAGATGGCGGCTTCGGGCGGTGGCCTCGACCGCCTTGTTCTTCACCAGAAAAATGTTGTCCGCGCCGCGCACATCGTTCCGCAGCCGGCTGATCGGCTCGAACAGCTCGGTCGACAGGTCGAGATCGATGTCGGACACCAGCGCGTCGATGGCGCGGATCGAGCGCTGAGCCTGGCGCTCGAGCTCGGTGAGCTCGCCAGTATCGGTGGTCCGGGACGCGCGGATGATGATCTCGAACGTGGTGGTGGCTTCGCGGCGGATCTGTTCGAGCGAAAAGAGGGCCAGCATGGCCTGGTCGAAATTCTCCAGCTCGACCCGCCGCTGCCGCTGCGCCTCGGTCGGCGAGGTCAAGGCCCGCTGCAGGCCCACCACGCGGTTGCGCAGATCGTCAAAGCGCGGGCGGGAGATCCGGTCGAAGCCGCGATAGGCGGCGAACGTCGCCTCCATCAGCGTCTTCACGTTCGCCTCGGCGGCGATCGTGTCGCCGGCGGTCTGCTGCAGCAGGCTGAGATTGTCGCTGACCTTCGCGATGACGTCGCTGATGTCGTCCAAGGTCGCGGCGTCGAGGCCGGCATCGGCGAGGCCGGCGACGATCTTCGCCGCCCCCGCGAGACCGACCATCATCGAATGCGACGTGCTGGCAACCTCATCCGGGCTTCCGGCGTTGAGGAGGGCGGGACCCGCGGCGACGATGTTCTCGGTTTGCCGCGCCAGTTCGCTCGCCGCGAGGGCCGGCGGCACGGCCTTTTTCGTGATCTTCTGGAGAGCCGAGCTGACTTCGAACAGGCCGTAGAACCCGGCGGCCGCTGCGATGACGACGAACAGGCTGATCGCGCCGAAGGCGAGCAGGAGGCGCGGTCTGAGGCCGAACGCAATCGCGCTCGCCGGCTGATCGGTGGGGGTGCGGATGGTCCGCCGACGATCGCCGCTCAAGCCCGACAAAACTCCTCCCTGCCCACCGTACCCCTGGTCGGGTCAATATAGCACGTGATAACATCCGGAAAACCGCGGCAAAGCCGCGCCACCGGGCCGTCGAACGCACGGCGCCTCTGAGAGGCTTACGCCTCTGAGAGGCCTAAGGGAGCCGCGCAGGGAGGGGGGATGGGTTCTTTTCGGGCCTTCGCCGCTGCCATTACCCTGATGTGCGTCCTCGCACCCGGCCAAGCACCTGCCGCGGACGCGAGCTGGCCCAAATCGGTCGTCATCGCCACCGCGTCGCCGGGCGGAAGCTACTACCTGTTTGGGCAGGCGCTGTCGGCCATGCTGTCGCAGTCCATTGGCGTCGAGGTAGTCGCCCAGCCGACGCAAGGTCCGCTGCAGAACATCGTGCTGCTCGAAGAGCGGCAAGCGGCGCTCGGCATGATCACCAGCGGCATCGGCCTGCAGGCGTGGAACGGCGCCGAGTGGACCAAGGGCCAGCAGTATCGATCGATGCGGGTGATCTTTCCGATGTACGACACGCAATTCCACATCGCCGCCCCCAAGAAGGGCGGGATCGCCACGATCGCCGACTTGAACGGAAAGCGGCTCGGCATCGGGCCGCGCGGCGGCACGGGCGGCACCTACGTCCCGGCCATCTTCAGGCTGCTCGGGGTCTCCGCGGTGCTGCGAAACAGCTCGTTCGAGGACATAGCGACGCAGATCCTACTGACCGACGATCTCGACGGGATCGTCGTTCTGACCGGAGCGCCACTGCCGGCGCTGATGGACATCGAGCAGCACGCCGCGATGAACTACATCGGGCTGTCGCCGCAGCAGATCGAGCGGGTCAGGAAGGACCTGCCGGAAATGACGGACGCGAAAATTCCCGCCCGGGCCTATCCGTCGTTGGCGCAGGATTATCCGACTGTCGGCTTGTACAATTTCACCGTGGCGCACAAGGATCTTCCCGACGATCTGATCTATCGGATCGTGAAAGCCGTGTTCGAGGGCCACGACGCCCTGGTGAAGGCGCATCCGGCAGCGCGCGAGACCGTGGCGGCGAACATCAACCGGAATACGCTGTTCCCTGTCCACCCCGGCGCCGTCCGCTATTACCGCGAAATAGGCATCGCAGTTTCGGATCAAATCCCTATAAATTGACCGCGGCGGACAGCGCTAATCCGCCAAGGGGAGGAGCCATGACAAAGCCGCGGCCGCACCATACCGCGCTTGCCATCCTATTCTGTATTTGCGCCGGACTGGGCTGGTCCCTTCCCGCGGCGGCGCAAGGGGCGAACACGAATTTCACCTC
Organism: Alphaproteobacteria bacterium; assembly: GCA_036394195.1. Lineage (GTDB taxonomy): Bacteria > Pseudomonadota > Alphaproteobacteria > CACIAM-22H2 > CACIAM-22H2 > DATJPD01. The sequence continues at coordinate 60,440 of DASWFO010000060.1, forward strand.
GCCGCCCGACTGGCCGCATTCCCTCATTGTCAGCACCGCCTCGCCCGGCGGCACCTACTACGTCTACGGCGAGGCCTTGGCGAAGGCGCTGAGCGCCGAGCTCGGCCTCATGGTCTCGAGCCAGCCGACGCAGGGCGCCGACCAGAACATCATCCTGCTCGAGCAAGGGCAGGCCGGCATCGGGTTCGTCACCATGGGGGTCGCCCTCCAGGCGTGGACGGGCAACGGCGCGTGGACGCGCGGCCAGAAGTTCCGCGCCATGCGGGCGATCTTCCCGATGTACGACACGCCGTTTCACATCGTGGTGCTGAAGGGCGGGCCACAGTCGCTCGACGACATGATGGGCAAACGCGTCGGGGTCGGTCCGCGCGGCGGGACCGGCGGCACGTACCTGCCGGACGTTTTCAAGGCGCTGAACGTGCAGGTGACGATCGCGAACGGCGCCTATGCCGACCAGGGCACGCAACTCCGGGAACGCATACTCGATGTGCTGACGGGCGCTGCCGGCGCGCCGTTCCCGATGATCGCGGAGATCGAGAAGCAGGCCCCGATCGATTTCGTCAACCTGACGCCGGCCCAGATCGAGACCCTTCACAAGGCCATGCCCGAGCTGTCCGCCTCGATCGTGCCGGCCAGGACGTACACGTCGCTCAAGGGCGATTATCACACGGTCGGCCTGTACAACTTCGCCGTCGTGAACAAGGCGCTGCCCGAGGATCTGGTTTACGCGATCGTGAAGGCCACGTTCACGAACCACGACCGGCTGGTGGCCGCCCACCCCGCCGCGGCCGAGACCGTGCCGGCGAATGTCAGCCGCAACTCGTTCCTGCCATTCCATCGCGGAGCCGTGCGCTACTACCGCGAAATCGGCGTTCAGATTCCCGACGCGCTGACGATGACGGACTGACGCGGGCTAGTTCAGAAGCCCGATGTCCCGATAGTATTTTTCCGCACCGGGATGCAGCGGGATCGGCATGCCGCGCAGCGCGTCGCGGACATTGATGCCTTTGGCGGCGGGATGGGTGCGGACCAGCTGATCGAGGCTGTCGAACAGCAGCTTCGTCATCGCATAGGCGAGCCGGTCGGAAGTCCCTTCCCGGGTCACCAGGAAATTGCCGATGGCGGCGGTCGGCACGTCCGCCGCCTGGCCTCGATAGGTCGCCGCCGGAATGGGCGCCGCGACGTAAACCGGATTGTTGATCCTGGCGACGAGGTCGGGCGGAACCGGGACCAGCCGCACCGCGGCCACCTCGAAGAGGTGCCGGATCGAATCGACTCCCAGGCCGGCGGACTGCAGACTGGCGTCGAGTTGTCCTTTCTCCAGCATCTGCGCCGACGCGCCGAACGGCGCATAGCTGACCTTGCCGAGGTCCTGGTACGCGACGCCCGCCGCCTGAAACACCACGCGCGCGTTGAGCTCTGTCCCCGACCGCTCCGCTCCCACCGAGACGCGCTTGCCCTTCAGATCGGCGAGGCTTTGAATGCCCGATTGGGTGCTGGCGACGATCTGGACGTAATTGAGATACAGCGCCGATAGGCCGCGCAGCTTGTCCATGCGCGAGCGGAAGCCGACATCGGGATCGCCGTTCCAGGCGCTGTCCAGCGTGTCGCCCAAGGCGAACCCCAAATCGCCGTCGCCCGCCTGCAGGAGCACCAGGTTTTCGACCGAGCCGGGCGTCACCTGGGCCGAGGCCTGCAGGTCCGGCAGAGCCTTGCTGTAGATGCTGGCCAGCGTGCTGCCCAACGGAAAATATACGCCGCTCATGCTGCCGGTCAGGATGGTGAGCGTCTCCGCCCGGGCCGGGCCGAGGAGCGCCGCGAGGCCCACGCAAGCGACAACGCCGCGCCGGATTATCCTACGGTAGTCCATCCCCTCCCCCCGGAGCGGAGTGCTCCTTTTCCGGAGCATCACGCCCGTCGCGTCAGCGCATTCTCCAAGACCGTCAGCACCCGCGCCTCGAGGCGCTTCTTCTCGACCGGCTTGACGACATAAGCCTCGACGCCGAGCCTGACCGCGCGCTTCACGATCGACGGCTCGGTATGGGACGTGAGGAAGATCACCGGGACGCTCGCCGCGTTCGGCCAGGCATGGGCGCGCAGCGCTTCGACGAACTGAAACCCGTCCATCGGCTTCATGTTGATGTCGCAGATGATCAGCGCCGGGTTCGCCTGTTCGAGCTGGCGCAACGCGTCATCCCCGTCCTGGGCCTGGAAGACATCCCGGAAACCGATCTCGCGCAACATGGCCGCGATGGCTTCGCGCATGAAGTCGTTGTCATCGATGACGAAGATGCGGATTGTTTCTACGGCGAGGCTCATGTTCCAAGTCCCTGTGACAGACGGCAAAAGCCCGGCGCCGCTCAGGTGCCGAGCCGTTTCACCGCCTCTTCCACGCGGGCAAAAGCCGGTGCAAGTCGTGATTGTAATACGGCTGCATCCTCCCACGCTTCCGATTCCATTGCCATCTCAAGATCGCCCAGGATGGCCGCAACCTCCTCCGCCCCCGCCGAGCGCGACGCCCCGAGGGCCGAATGCGCGGCATCGCGCACGTCGGCGCGGCTGCGCGCCGCCAGGCCGCGGTCGATGTCCGCAAGGAGCCTCGCCGTGCTTTCGATGTAGCGCTGCAGCAAGGTGATGGCGGTGCCGTCGATCGCCCCGAAATTCCGCCGCATCCGCTCCAGGTTCAGGACCTCGGCCGAGGCCGCGGCGGTCTCCTCCGGCGACGGGGTTTCCGGCACCGCGACCGCCGGGCGCGCCGCCTTGGGCAGCCATCGCGCCAACGCGTCCTGGAGCTCGGCCAGGGACAGCGGCTTGCGGATACGGTCGTCGATCCCCGCCGCCAGATAGCGCTCGGCCTCGCTGACCAGCACGTCGGCGGTGAGCGCCAGGATCGGCACGCGGCGGCGGCCTTCGGCCCGCTCCTGCTCGCGGATGGCGGTAGTGAGCTCGAGGCCGTCCATCTCGGGCATATGCACATCGGTGAGGACGAGGCCGTAGGGCCCGGCGCGAAACCGCTCGAGCGCCTGCCGGCCGTTATCCGCCAGATCGGCGGCGTAGCCCAGCTGGGTCAACTGCCGCATGATGACGAGCTGGTTGGTGGGGTTGTCCTCGGCGACCAGAATGAGCTCGCCCGCGGCCAGCGCGGCAGCGCGGTCCGGCGCCGCGGCCCGCGCGGTCGCGGCCGCGCCACTGCCCACCTCGTCGAGCGCCCCGCTGCGCCCGCAGGCCGCCGCGATCGCCCGCAGCAGGGTCGCGCGGCGGACCGGCATCGCGAAATAGCCGGCGAAACCGGCCGCGCGCGCCCGGGCGCGCTGGCCGGGCTCGTCGTACGCGGCGAGCAGCAGAGACGGCGGCGGGGCGATCCCCGCCGCGTCGACGGCGCGGCGCACCGCGAAGCCGTCGATCCCGAGGCCGACGACCAGCGCATCGACGACGATGCTGGCCGCCGCAAAGCGCCGCAGCAGCGTCACCGCGGCGTCGGCCGTGTGGCTGATCTCCACCTGCGCCCCCGCCATCGAGAGGCAGCTCTTCAGCATGGCCTCGACGGTCGGATTATCTTCGATCACAAGGACGCACAGCCCGGCCAGATCCGGCTCGGCCGGCGCCGGTGCCGAGCTTGGCGCCACGGCGGTGGTGAACCAGAACATCGACCCCTGCCCCGGCGTGCTGTCGACGTCGATCTGGCCGCCCATGCTCTCCACCAGCCGGCGGCAGATCGACAGCCCGAGGCCGGTCCCGCCGAAGCGTCGCGTCGTCGAGCCGTCCGCCTGGACGAAGGGCTGGAAGAGGCGCGCCCGCGCGTCCGGCGACAGGCCGATGCCGGTGTCGCGGACTTGCGCCCGCAGCATCAGGCCGCCCGGCGTCGCCGAATTGACCGACACGCGCACCGTGACCTCGCCCCGTTCGGTGAATTTGATCGCGTTGCCGAGGAGGTTGAACAGGATCTGCCGCAGCCGCACGGGATCGCCCTCGACCGTGGGCGGCACCGAATCGTCGACGAAGGTCGTGAGCTGCAGCTTCTTCCGGTGCGCGTGCGGCGCCAGCGTGTCGGCGACCCCCTCGACAATGGCGAGCGGCGACATCGGCACCCGCTCGATCTCCAGCCGCCCCGCTTCGATCTTCGAGAAATCCAGGATGTCGTCGATGATCTTGAGCAGGGTCGACGCGGAATCCCGGACGACGGTCGCCAGCTCACGCTGCTCGGCATTGAGCGACGTCTCCTGCAGCAGCTCGATCATGCCGAGCACGCCGTTCATCGGCGTGCGAATCTCGTGGCTCATCGTGGCGAGGAAGGTCGACTTCGCCTGCGTCGCCGCCTCCGCCTTCTCCTTCGCGATCCGCAGCTCCTCGAACAGGCGGCCGTGATCGAGCGCGATCACCGCCTGGTCGGCGAAGGCCTTCAGCGTCTCGACTTGCGCGTCCGGGAAGCGCCCGGGGACGGCGCGGTTCACGCAAATCACGCCGACGGGCCCGCTCTCCCGCCGCATCGGCACCGCCAGCACGGCGCGGATACCAAGCGCCTCGCTGACATCCGACAGGGTATGACCGGGCTCGGCGAGCACGTCGGCGACGTTGACCACGGCCCGATCGAGCACGGCGCGCGCGATGAGCGATCCGCGATGCGGGACGAGCGGAAACGCGCGGTCGAAGGCCGCGCGTGCCGCCGCCGAATAGTTATGGGTCGCGAGCAGATGCAGGCGCTCGCCGTCGAATAGGAACATGGCGCCGCCGGTGGCCTCGCAGAGCGTGACGGCGCTGCGCAGGATCGCTTCGTATACCGGCCGGCTGTCGGCCGGCGACGCGATGGTCGCGCGCATGATCTCGCCCGTCGCCGTCTGCTGCGCCAGCGCCACCGACAATTCGCGCGTGCGGTCGCGCAGCACGGCTTCCCGGTTGGCGATGCGGGTGACGAAGACCTGGGTGGCGTTGGCGATCTCGCCGATCTCGTCGGCTCCCTCGGTTGACATTTCGGCCGGCCGGCCCTCGACCTGCGCCCGCATGTAGCCCTGCACGTCCTTCAGACGCGTGATCACCGCGCGCCGCACATAGCCGAAGATCATCGCCCCCGCGCCGATGCAAAGAAGCGTTGTCGCGACGATCAACAGGTTGAAATAGGAGACGGTACGGTTGAACGCTTCGGAGCGGCCGCCGATCTCCTGCTGCGTCGCGCGGAGGATCGCCGAGACGGAGGCCAGGAACCTGTCGCCGCTCTGCTGGATGAGCCGGAGCGACGTCTCGGTCGCCGTCCCGGCTTCGATCTGCGACCGGCGCGAGTCGAAGATGTTCCGATCACCCAGCCCGAACTGGACGATGTCCGCGTGCATGGGGTCGATCTTGGAGCGCACCGCGGGCGCAAACCGCTCCCGCCGAGCTTCCATGCCGGTGACCAGCGTCTGGAGGCCGGCCTTCACCCGCTCGAGGCGCGAGGTGGTGCGGACCGCGGGCGTGGCCAGCATCAGCGTGATGCCTTCGAGACCGGCGGCCGACCATGCGATCAGCCGGGACCGGTCGGTCGCGGCGCCGGCCTCGGCACGCGGCTCGCCACCACCGGCGAGGAGCGCCTCGTCCGCGACCTCGCGCACGCGCGCGGCCAGCACCGGAAGCCGGGCCATGACGGTCTCGAACGCGTCGTCGGCGTCGATACGCTGACGGACGAAATCGTCGAGCGCCTTCAGGTTGCCGGCCAGCGCATTCAACTGCGAGCGCACGTCGCCGAGCTGAGCGGGGTCGATGGCGGTCCGGTCGATGCGGTCGATCGCCCGGCCGAGGGCGCCGAGGCGATCGTCCAGGAGGTCCACCGTCGCCTGGCGCCGGGTCTGCGTGCCGGCGGCGGCCATTTCCGGCGCCATGGCGACGAGGGACTGGCTCAGCTCCGCGAGCTGGGAGGCCGCGACGAGGTTCGGCAGATTGGTGGCGGCGATCTGGTTGAAGCTGGCGCCAAAGCGCGCGACCGCGAAAATAGCGACCCCGCTCTGGGTGAGCGCCAGCAAGCCGATCAGGACCAGCCCAAGCAGAACCGTCAGCGCCACGCCGTTGCGCCGGCGCGCCCAGGCTAGGGTGGGCTTTTTGGTCCCACGAGCCATACGGGAGCGGTCAACGGGCACTACCCGGTCAATGAGGGGACCGGAGTTGGGCGAGGACGGCGTCCGGGGTGAATTCATAACGCTTCACCGCGGGGTTCCGCGTCTTGCTGAACCGCGTGAAGTCGACCTGGCTCCAGTCCACGCTGCCGATCTTGGGAAAGCGGCGCGCCACCGGCAGGTCGATGGCGCCCATCGGCGTCTGCAGGCGCACGTCCTCTTCGGCGAAGTCGCGGCCGTCGTGATGGTCGCGCAGCACGACCATGGCCCACGCGCCGAGCAGGAAGTGGCCGCCATGCGTGACCACCATCTCGCCGTTAAGCACTTTGTCGACCGCGTCCTGGCTCCAATTGAGTCCGCCGACCAGCACGTCGCGCCCGGGCGTGTAGCCGTTCTCGTGCAGCGCCACGAGCGAACCGAGCGCCATCGGATCGTTGGCCGCCCACAGCGCATCGATGCGCGGACCTTTGGCGGCGAAGTCGCGGACCGACGCTTCCGCGGTCTTGGCCGTCCAATCGAGATAGCGCACGTCGACGAGATCGACCTGTCCCGCGCCGAGGAGTTTCGTCATCACCTCGATGCTGCGCTTCAGGCCGCGCACGCGATCGAGCCCGGCCGGCGTGACCGCGTCGCCGGTGACGGCGAGGACTTTCAGCGGACGATTCGTCTTGAGCCGCGCCGCCTCGGTGAGGATCGCCGAGCCGATCCCGTAGCCGGCTCCCTCGTGATCGGGGACGATGCTGCCGAGCCAGCTTTTGTATTTCGTGCGCGGCTCGCCGTATTCCGGCCAGTTCTGCATCGTGAGGTCGTTGTTCAGCAGGATCAGCTTCAGCTGGGCGGCATCGGCGAGCTTCACGATCTCGGCACCGGCGTCCACGTCGTTGGTGGCGATCAGGTAGTCCACGCGCGGGCTCTCGCTGATGAACTGCCGTGCGAACTCGATCGCCTTCTCGCGCGAGCGCCCGGTGCGGCGGATGTCGAGATCGATGTCGAGTTCCGCCGCCGCGGCCTTCATCGTCGCATCGACGAGATCCCAGAATTCGGGTGGCCCGGTCGGGTCGATGAAGCCGATTCGGACGTCGCCGCTCCACGCCGCGGGCGCGGTCCCCAACAGAACGGCGGCCGTCAGCAACGCTCGCAAGCAATTGGTCATCGGTGCTCCCCTCCCCCGGCGAAACGCCCGAGCTGCTGCCATGATGCGTTCAAACCGGCGGCGTTTCCATTACAATTTGAGGCTGTGACCCGGCGGAGGCAGCGGCCGCGACCGTTGCCCCGTGTCGGGCGCCGATACCGCTCTAGCCGCGCTGGATCAGCTCGATCTTGTAGCCGTCCGGATCCTCGATGAACGCGATCACCGTGGTGCCGTGCTTCATCGGGCCCGGCGGGCGTGGAATCTTGACCCCCTGCTTGGCCAGGCGCTCGCACGTGCCGTAGATGTCCGGTACGCCCAAGGCCAGATGGCCGAAACCGTTGCCGACCTCGTAGGGCTCGGCGCGGCCCCAGTTATACGTCAGCTCGACGACCGTGTTCTTGTCCTCCGGACCGTAGCCGACGAACGCGTTGGTGAACTTGCCGTCCGGATAGTCCGATTTGCGCAGCAGCTTCATGCCGAGCGCACCGGTGTAGAACGCGAGCGAGCGGTCGAGATCGAGCACGCGGATCATCGTATGCATCATCTGGAACTGGCCGGCCGTGTTGCCGCCGGCGCTGCGGCTCATGGTTTCGGTCGTCATGGGATCTGTCTCCGGCTGGGAAAGCCTGCCGGTATCCTGCCGCAACCGGCGGGGCGGCGCCACCCCCTGTTATGCTAGAGCGGACGCAGCTATGTTGCCGCGGTATGACAGCGGAACGGATTCGGACGGCGGTCATCGGGCTCGGCCATTTCGGCCGATTTCACGCCGAAAAATACGCGCGGCTCCCGCACTCCCAGCTGATCGGCGTCGCCGACGCCGACGCCGGGCGGGCGCGGGACGTCGCGAAGTCGCTACGCGCCACGCCGTTCGCCGACTATCGCGAGCTGTTCGGCAAGGTCGACGCGGTCAGTGTCGTGGTGCCGACGCAGATGCACCATGAGGTGGCGCTAGCCTGCCTGAACGCGGGCGTCCACGTGCTGGTCGAAAAGCCGATCACCGAGACGCTGGCGCAGGCTGACGATCTGATCCGCGCCGCCGCCGAGAACAAGCGCATCCTGCAGGTCGGCCATCTGCAGCGCTTCCTGCTGCAGCGCCTGGGCGCCGACACCGCAATCAGGAACCCGCTCTACATCGAATCGGTGCGCATCGCGCCCTACAAGCCCCGCGGCACCGACGTCGGCGTGACGCTCGACCTGATGATCCACGATATCGACCTGGTCCTGGCGCTGGTGCGCTCCCCGGTCGCGGCGGTCGACGCGGTCGGGGCGCCCGTCGTGTCGCCGACCGAGGACATCGCCAACACCCGCCTGCGCTTCGAGAACGGCTGCGTCGCCAACATCACCGCGAGCCGGGTCAGTCTCAAGACCGAGCGCAAGATGCGCATCTTCCAGCGCGACGCCTATGTCTCGATTGACCTGCACAACCGCAAATACACGATGCTGAAGAAGGGTAGCGGCAAGGCCTGGTTCCCCGGCCTGCCGGCGATCGACCGCGAGGAGAAGAGTTTCGCCGAAGGCGACGACCTCGAGGCCGAGATTGCGTCGTTCCTGGATGCGGTCGCGAGCGGCTCGCCGCCGCTGGTCACCGGCGAGGACGGGCGCCGAGCGCTGGAGACCGCAATGCGGATCACCGCCGCGTTGACCGAGAGCCTCGAGCGCGTGTCAGCCCGTAACACATAACGTCTTGCGTTATAGCGTCGGCGTTACGGGAGCTTCGTATTCTGAACAACGCGAAGCGTCTTGCGGACTTGGCAGTCCCGCCGAACAATCACCTGGAAGCGCTTCGCGGTGATCGCAAAGGTCAGCACAGCATTCGGATCAACGATCAGTGGCGAATCTGCTTTCGCTGGTCCGAAGGAAGTCCAACCGATGTCGAAATCGTCGACTACCACTAAACGGATCCCGAACCGGTCTCCAGGCGAGATCCTCGCGACCGAGTTCCTCACACCCATGGGCTTGAGCCAGAACGCACTGGCGCGGGCCATCCGCGTCCCGCCCCGGCGGATTAACGAGATCGTGCTGGGACGCCGGGTCACGGCGGATACCGATCTCGGTCTGGCGCGCTTTTTCGGGCTATTCGAGGGGTTCTGGATGGGACTTCAGGCCCATTACGAGCTCATGGTGCGCCGCCGCGAGATCGCGCCAGAGCTCGCGGCGATCCGGCCCCGAGCCGCGTGAATTTGCGCTGACCTAGACTAGCGGTTCAGGTTTTGGCGCGCCGAGCGTGGATCCTGTCCAGCACGAAGGCCGCCGCGCGGTCGCTGGGCTTGACGCCGTCAGCCTGCATCTGATCGAGCCCGAGGCGGCGCCGGATCTCCGCGAGGTCCTGCCCTTGCGCGGCACCGCCGCCGCGGTGAATCAACCCGTCGAGCGCGTCCGCCAACCGCTCGGGCGTGCACTCGGCCTGCAGGAGCTCCGGCACCGCCGCCCGGCCAAGAATCAGGTTTGGCATGGCGACATGCGGCACTTCGATCATCCGCCGGGCCAGGAACTCAGTCAGCCGGCCGACCCGGTAGGCCACCACCATCGGCACACCGGCGACGGCGAGCTCCATGGTGGCCGTGCCCGAGACAGTGAGCGCCGCCGCGGCGGCGGCGAAGGCGCCGCGCTTGTCATCCGTCGACGCGACGACGGTGCGCGGCACCCGCCAGCCGGCGGCAGCGGTCCGGATCAGCTGGTCGGTGCCGGCGACGGTCGGCAGAACGACGTGGAGATTGGACGTGCGCGCGGCCAGGCGGTCGATCGCCGCGGCGAAGACGGGAAGCATGCGCTGGGCCAGCCCGATGCGGCTGCCCGGCAGGGCCAGCACTACGGTCGCCTCGGGCGGGATCGCGTGGCGGGCGCGGAATTCGATCCCCGACGACGGCAGCAGCGCATCCTCGATCACCGGATGGCCGACATAGGTGCACGCCACGCCGAGCTTCTTGAAGAACTCCGGCTCGAAGGGCAGCAGGGCCAGGAGGTGGTCGACGCGGCGCGCCAGCCGGCGCGCGCGGCCGGGTCGCCACGCCCACAGCTGCGGCGCCACGTAATGAATGAGCGGAATGCCGGATTCGCGGACGCGGTCGGCCACGCGCAGGCCGAAGCTCGGCGCGTCGATGGTCACCACCGCGGCCGGCGCCGCGTCCCAGATCGCATCGGCGGTCTCGCGGATGCGCTGGAGCAGCACGGGCAGCCGCGGCACGACCTCGGTGAAACCCATGACCGCGATGTCGGTGAGCGGAAACAGACTGGTCAGGCCTTCGGCCGCCATGCGCTCCCCGCCGACGCCCAGGAACTGGAACCGGCCGCCGCCGGCGCGCTTCAGCGCCGCGATCAGCTTCGCCCCCAGGGCATCGCCCGACGGCTCGCCGGCAATGAGAAAAATGGCGTCGCCGTGACGCCAGCTGTCGTCGCTCATCCCGCTACCTCACGCGGCATGGCGACGCCAACGACGAACAGCCCCGCCTCGTCGGCGGCGCGCACCACGTCGTGGCGATCGATGACGAGCGAGCCGCCGGCCTCGAGGGCGATGCCGCCCAGCCCGACCGCCTGCGCCTGGCGCACGGTATCGACGCCGACGCTGGGCAAATCCACACGCCGCTCCTGACCCGGTTTGGCAATCTTCACCAGCACGCCCCCTCGCGTCGCAGGATCGCGCACGTACCCGCCCAAAAGTGCCGCCGTTCCGCCGGCGGTTTCAAGCCCGAGGACGCGGCGGTTCGCCACGATCACCGCCTGACCCCGGTCGCGGCGGCCGAGATCGGTCGCCGCGGCGATGCCGACCGCGATATCCGCCTGCTGGCGGGCGTCGGGGTGGTGGCGCCCAAGCGCGCCCGAGGGCATCAGCAGGTCCGGGGCCACCGCCTCGGCGCCGAGCACGCGAAACCCGTCGGCTTCGATCTCGCGCACGACCAGTGACAGCACGTGGTCATCGCCGCGCCAATTGCGAAACATCTTCAGGAGCAGGCGGACCGCGCGCCAGTCGGGGCGCAGCTTCAGCCAGGCGTGCGGCCGCCGCACCGGGCCGGCCAGCACCACGTCGCGCACCCCTTCGTCGTGCAGGCGCCGCAGCACCGATCCGACCTTTTCAAGCGGCAGCCACGCATGCGTCGCCCCCTCGACGGTCGCCGGATCGGTGAAGCCCTGGAACGCGACGACGAAATGGGGCCGTCCCCGGTCGCGGCAGGCGGCGATGACTCGGGCCGGGAGCCGGCCGCCGCCGGCCAGCACGCCGAGCTTATCCACCGAGCCTAATCTCCTTGGTTGGGCTTGGGCTGGCAGATCGCGCGGGCGGAATCCTTGCGGATGAACTCCACCAGGTCCATCACCGGGCTGGCTTTGCCGTACAGAGTCGCCACGTCGTCCAGCCGCTCCGCCATCGTGCCCTCCTGCGCGAAGAGCAGCCGGTAGGCCGTGCGCAGGTTGTGGATGTCCTCGCGCGAGAAGCCGCGGCGCTTCAGCCCGATGATGTTGAGGCCGGAGAGCCGCGCGCGGTCGCCCATGACCGAGCCGTAGGGGATGACGTCATTTTCGACGCCGGACATGCCGCCGATCATCGCGTATCGCCCGATGCGCACGTACTGGTGGATGGCGCACAGCCCGCCGAGCACGGCGTAGTCGCCGACATGGACGTGACCGCCGAGGGTGGCATTGTTGGCCATCACCACATGATCGCCGACCCGGCAGTCGTGCGCCACGTGAGTGGCGACCATGAACAGGCCGTTGCTGCCGACCTGCGTCAGCGAGCCGCCGCCCGCCGTGCCGGGATTCATCGTGACGTGCTCGCGGATCACGTTGTTGGATCCGATCATCAGCTTGGTCGGCTCGCCTTTGTATTTCAAATCCTGCGGCGGGTGCCCAAGCGAGGCGAACGGATAGACCTTGCTCTTCTCGCCGATGGTCGTGTGGCCGGCCACCACCACGTGGGCCACCAGCTCGACGTCGTCGCCCAGCACCACGTTGGCACCGACCACGCAATAGGGGCCGATGCGCACGCGTTCACCGAGACTGGCGCCTTTCTCGACGAGCGCCGTGGTGTGGACGTCCACCATCATTCGTCTAGGATCATCCATTATTCGTCCAGGATCATCGCCGAATAGGTGGCTTCGGCGACCAGCGTATCGCCGACCTTGGCCTCGCCATTGAACTTCCACACGTTGCCGCGGCTGCGGTCCTTCACGACGTGAATCAGGAGCTGGTCGCCCGGCACGACCGGGCGACGGAAGCGCGCGTTCTCGATGGTCATGAAATAGACGAGCTTGCCTTCGGCCTCCTGGCCCAGCGAGTGAACGACGAGAGCACCCGCGGTCTGCGCCATCGCCTCGATGATGAGCACGCCGGGCATGACCGGCCGCTGAGGGAAGTGACCCTGGAAGTGCGGCTCGTTGATCGAGACGTTCTTGATGCCGGTGGCGCTGACCGAGGGAACCACGTCGACGATCCGGTCGATCATCAGGAACGGATAGCGGTGCGGGATCAGCCGCATGATGCGGCCGATATCGATGATCGACGGGTCAGCGGCCTTCGAGTCGACAGCCTTCGTATCCATGCCTAGCCACCTTTTCTTCGCACGAGCTGCTTCAGCACGGCGACCTGGCGCCGCCATTCGCCGACCGGAACGGCGGGATAGCCACCCACGGCCTGCCCGGCGGGAATGTCGCGGTGGACGCCGCTCTGCGCCGCAATCTTGGCACCCGTGCCGACATGCAGATGGCCGGCGAGTCCGACCTGACCGCCAACGACGACGTAATCGTCGAGATGGGTCGAGCCGGAGATCCCCACCTGAGCCACGATCACGCACCCACGCCCGAGGCGGACGTTGTGCCCGATCTGCACCAAATTATCAATCATGCAGCCGGGACCGATCACCGTGTCGCCGGTACTGCCGCGGTCGATGCAGGTGTTGGCGCCCACCTCCGTATCGTCGCCGACGAGCACCCGGCCAAGTTGCGGGACCTTGACGTGCCGACCAGCGTCGGTGGCGAAGCCGAATCCGTCCTGGCCGATTCGCACCCCCGGATAGATGATGACGCGGGCCCCCAGCACGCAGTAACCGAGCGAGGCTCCCGCGCCCACCACGCAATCCGGCCCGAGCACCGCTCCGGCGCCGACCACCGCGTTCGGTCCGATGCGGCACCCCGCTCCGATCTCGGCACCGGCGCCGATGACGGCGCCCGCCTCGATGCGCACATTCGCCCCGAGCCGCGCCGTCGGATTGACGCGCGCCGCCGGATCGAGCCCCGGCGGCAGCACCGGATCTGGATGGAACGCGCGGGCGACCAGCGCGAACGCCTTATAGGGCGTCGGCGTCACCAGCAACGCCATGCCCGAAGGTGCCCGCGCCACGAGATCTGGATGGACGATGCACGCCCCGGCACGGCTTTCGGCGAAGGCCCCGGCATAGAGCCGGTTATCGAGGAAGCTCACCTCCTCCGGGCCGGCGGCCTCCAGGGCCGCGACATCGCGAAAGCTCCTATCGGGGGCCACGGCGCCGACGGCTTCGGCACCGGCAATGTCGGCCAGCCGAGCGAGCGTGAACGGACCGGCGAGCGGAAAGAACCGTGGGTCCGCCACGACGTCCTACTTGGGCGTTGCCACCGCCACGGTCGGCATCTTCTTGTTCAGCCGGCTGGCGATCTCGCCGCTGATGTCGAGCGAGTTCTGCGAGGCGATCAACTGCGGCCGCGCGACGACGATCTTGTAGTCGTTCTCGGCCACGATCTCGGCCACGATATCGAGCATCTGGCGGACGACCTTGTTGTATGCGTCCTGCACCGCCTGCTCGATGTCGCGGCGGCCGTTCTGAACTTTCTGCTGCGCATCGGCGAAGCGCTTGTCGAGGTCGCGACGCTTCTGGGTGTAAGCGTCGGGCGCAAGGATCGTGCGCTGCTTGTTCAGCTCCTCGTCCGTGGCGCGCAGGTCCTTCTCCATCTTCGTGATGTCATTCTGCTGCGCGGCCAGCATCTTCTCCTGCTGGGTCCGCACTGTCTGGAACGCCGTCGCCTCGCGCTCGATGGTCGGCGGATCGACGACCACGATCAGCGAACCCTTGGGCGGCAGCGGCTGTGGCGCCGTGGGTGCGGCGGCCGGCCGCTGGCCCGCAGCCGGAGCCTGGGCTGGGGCCGGAGCCTGGGCTGGGGCCGGCGCCTGAGCTGGGGCGCGCAGCTGCTGTTGAGCCAGGGCCGATCCTGCAGTGACGACGGCCGCAAGGCCGAGGGTGGACGCCAGGACGCGGAGGGGGGGCAATCTCATCATGTGGTTCAATCCGAGTTAGAAGCGAGAGCCGAAGCTAAAGCGGAAAAGCTCGGTCTTGTCGAAGGTTTCCCTGCGGACAGGGCGGGCGATGCTCACTTTGACCGGTCCAAACGGCGAGCGCCAGAGGGCGCCGAACCCGGCCGACACGCGGATGGTCGAGGTATCAAAGACTTGGCCGAGCGCCGGATTATCGCCGTTCTTGGTCAAGGAGCCGAAGTCGGAGAAGACCGACCCGCGGATCCCGATCTCCTTCGGCAGGCCGGTCGGGAAGGTGAGCTCGGCCGAGCCGGAATAGAGCTCCTTGCCGCCGAGCGAGGAGCCGGTCGCCGCATCGCGCGGGCCGACGCCGCCGGTCTGGAAGCCGCGCAGCGAGTCACCGCCGAGGAAGAAGCGGTTGGAGATACGCGTGAACTCACCGAACGATTCGATGTAGCCGACGTCGCCGCTGATGCTCGCGACCCAATCCTCGAAGATGCTGTAGTACTCGCCGGCCTGAAGGCGGTTGCGCAGGAACGTCTGGTTGCCGCCGACGCCGGCAAAATCATTCGAGACGCGCACGAAATAGCCGCTCCGCGGATCGAAGCGGTCGTCGCGCTGGTCGTAGGTAATATCCTGCCCGATCATCGAGGTGATCGAGCTGCCGGTCTGCTGCGCGATGAACGGCGATACGCCGTCGACCAGGTTGGTGAGCGAGTCGCGGCGGATCGTGTAACGCAGGTTCTGCCGCAGATTCTCCTGCAGTTCATAGCCGGTGCGCAATGCGCCGCCCAGCGTCTTCTCGTCATAGCCGCTGATCCGCTGCAGGTTGCGGGTCCAGTCGAACAGGTCGAACCCGGCCGACATGTTGCGGTCCAGGAAATAGGGCTCGGTGAAGCTGAGGTCGATCTGCTGCCGGCGCTGCGAGATGAGGAAGCCGAGCCGGAGATCCTGGCCGCGGCCGAGCAGGTTGCGCTCGCGAAGGCCGATGTCGCCGAGCGCGCCGTCGGCAGTCGAGTATCCGACACCGAACGAGATCTCGCCGGTCGACTTCTCCTTGACGTCGACATTGATCATGGTCTGGTCGGTCGCCGCCCCCGGCACGTTGTTGACGTCGACCCGCTCGAAAAATCCCAGATTCTGCAGGCGCTGGCGCGATCGCCGCATCTTCGCCGTGTTGAACGCGTCGCCTTCGACGAGCAGGAACTCACGGCGGATCACCTTGTCGAGTGTCCGCACGTTGCCGGTGATGTTGATGCGCTCGATATAGACGCGTGGCCCCTCCTGGATCTCGTAGGTGATGCTCACCGTCTTCGCGTCGCGGTCGCGGTTGATGCGCGGGCGGACTTCAACGAAGGCATAGCCGAGGCTGCCGACCGCCGTTGTCAGCGTATTGATCGTCTTCTCGACCTCGTCGGCGTCGTACCAGTCGCCCTTCAGGGTCGTGACCTGGTTCTTGAACCGCTCCGGGTCGACGTTCTTGATGTGCGACACCACGTTGACGTCGCCGAAGTGATAGCGCTCGCCTTCGTCGAGCGTGAAGGTGATGTAGAACCCATCACGGTCCGGGGTGAGCTCGGCGATGGCGGAGACGACGCGGAAATCCGCGTAGCCATGCGCGAGGTAGAACTTGCGCAGCAGCTCGCGGTCGAACGAGACGCGGTCCGGATCGTAATTGTCGTCGGTGGCGAGAATGCGCCACCAGCGGCTCTCGGTGGTCCGCACCACCTCGCGCAGCGTGCTGTCGCTGAACACCCGGTTACCGATGAACGCGATCCGCTTGACGCCGGTGACTTGGCCTTCATTGATTTCGAAGATCAGGTCGACGCGGTTCTGCGGAAGCTGGACCACCTTGGGATCGACGGTGGCCGCGAAGCGGCCGCTGCGGCGATAGAGGTCGAGGATGCGCTTCACATCGTTTTGCACCTTGGTCCGGGTGTAGACGACACGCGGCTTCAGCTGCACCTCGGCGGTCAGGGTCTGGTCGTTGAGCTTGCGGTTCCCCTCGAAGGCGATGCGGTTGATGATCGGGTTTTCGACAACCCGGACGTTCAGGTGGTCCCCATCCAGACGCAGCGCCACGTCGGCGAACAGCCCGGTCGCAAACAAGGCCTTCAGCGACTTGTCGAGCTGTTCGGGCGTGGCGCGGTCGCCCGGCTTCAACAGCAGGTATGACCGGACGGTATCGGGGTCGATACGCTGGGTGCCCTCGACGTCGACTTGGCTGATGGTGACGCCGGTGGCGCCCGGCGGCACGGATTGGACGGTCGGCACCTCGCTGGCCGGCGGCAGCGGATCGAGCGGCGCCGACTGGGCGAATGCGGACGAGGCGAACGCGACAAGCGGCGTTGCGACCAGAAGCGCCAACGCCGTGAACAGCCCAAGGCGCCGCGCCAGTGGCCAGCCAACTCCCCGCACTTTGTACTTCCCCTAAAGCCCCGTGGCGGTTTCTACGAAACCAACCCCACCAAGAACTGTACCACGCGCAGATGTACCAAATCGTTCCAGGTCGCGAGAATCATTAAACTAAATACCAAAATCATGCCCACCCGGAAACCATATTCCTGGGCCCGCGCACCGAGGGGGCGGCCGCGCGTCCACTCGAAGAAATAGAACAAAAGGTGGCCGCCATCGAGAACCGGCACCGGAAACAGGTTGATCAGACCGAGGTTCACCGACAGGAACGCCATGAATGCGAACAGGTTGGCGATTCCACCTCGCGCCACCTCACCCGACATCTGGGCGATGCGCAGCGGGCCGCCCAGCTCGTCGCTGCCGCGATGGCCCGTGACCATCTGGCCCAGCGCCTTCAGCGTGCCGGTGGTCTGGTTGTAGGTCTCGACCACGGCCTGCCAAAGTGCGGTGCCGGGCGTGCGGTGGACATATTCGACGCCGCTGCCGCGGATGCCGAGTCGCGCGACTCGGATGCGGTTGCCGAGGCGGTCGGCCTCGTCGACCACGGTGGGGACTGCCTTCAGCTCGACCTCTTGGCCGTTGCGGCGGACGACGACGTCCAGCGGCTGGTCGAGGTTGAGCTGCACGATGCGCTGGATGTCCTCGAAGCGGTCGATCCGGTCGCCGTTGATCGCGATCACGCGGTCGCCGGGTTGAAAGCCCGCCTTCTCGGCGGCGCTGCCGGGCATGACCGCGCCGATTTCGGGCGGCGTGTAGGGCTGGCCGACGAGCACGAAGAGAACCGCCGACACGATGATCGCGAACAGGAAATTGGCAATCGGCCCGGCGGCGACCACCGCCGCGCGTTGCGCCAGCGGCTTGTGGTGGAAAGAGACCGCGCGCTCCTCGGGGGTCATGGTCGGCACCTGGCCGCCCGGTGCGCTGATCGCGTCCGCATCCCCGAAGAATTTCACGTAACCGCCGAGCGGGATCGCGCTCAGCTTCCAGCGCGTGCCGGCACGGTCATACCAGCCGAACAGCTCGGGCCCGAACCCGATCGAAAACACGTCGATCCGAACGCCGGCCCGCCGCGCGACCCAGTAATGGCCGAGTTCGTGCACGAAGACGAGAACCGTCAGCACGATCAGAAACGGCAGAACGTAATTCCAAAGCCCGGCTAGAACTTCCATGAGAATGCCTTAGCTAGTCTCTCTCGCGTCGGTTTTCAGCCTTATCGGGGATCAGCCTCGCGGCCCGTCACATCACACCCGTGCCGCGAGCCCTTTGACGACGCTTCCCGCGACGCGGCGTGCTTCAGCATCGAGGCCGCGCACGTCTTCAAGCGTGGCAGGTGCCGTATGTGGCAGCGCCCGCAACGTTTCCTCGACGCTCCGCACGATGTCGAGAAACCCGATTTCCCCAAGTAAAAAGCCGCTTACCGCGACCTCATTGGCGGCGTTCAAGATAGTAGGTGCAGCCCCCCCGAGGCGCAAGGCTTCTCGCGCCAGGGCGAGGGCCGGGAACCGCACGTCGTCGGGAGTCTCGAAGGTGAGCTGGCCCAGCCGGGCGAGATCGAGCTTCGGACTGGGAGCCGCCATGCGGCGCGGCCAGCCCAGCGCATAGGCGATCGGGGTGCGCATGTCCGGACTTCCCAGCTGGGCCAGGACCGAGCCGTCGACATACGCGACCATGCTGTGGATCACGGACTGGGGATGGACCAGAACCTCGATCCGCTCGGACGGCATGCGGAACAGATGGTGCGCCTCGATGACCTCGAGCCCCTTGTTCATCATGGTCGCGGAATCGACGGAGATCTTGGCCCCCATCGACCAGTTCGGATGAGCCACGGCCTGGGCCGGGGTCACACGCGCCATCGCCTCGCGGGGAAGCTCGCGGAACGGCCCGCCAGACGCCGTGAGCACGATCTTCTCGATGCGATCCGCCTGGGCGAAATCGAAGACCTGGAAAATCGCGTTGTGCTCGGAATCGACCGGCAGCAGCGTGGCCCCGTGCCGCTCGACCTCGGCCATCAGCAGCTCGCCCGCGCAGACGAGACACTCTTTGCTGGCGAAGGCGACGACAGCGCCACGCCGGATGGCGGCCAGCGTCGGCGGAAGCCCGGCGGCGCCGACGATCGCGGACATCACCCAATCCGCCGGCGCATCGGCGGCCTCGACCACCGCCTCGGATCCGGCCGAGGCCTCGATGCCGGAGCCCGACAACGCCTGCTTGAGATCGTCGTAGCGGCTCTCGTCGGCGATCACGGCCCGCTTGGCACCGAGGCTGCGCGCTTGTTCAGCGAGCTTCTCGACATTCGACGCCGCGGTCAGCGCCTCGACGACATAGGCGTCGCGGTTGCGGGTGATCAGATCGACCGTGTTGGTGCCGATCGAGCCTGTCGATCCCAGGATGGTCACCCGGCGCGGAGCGTCAGACACGCGGATCTTGTTCATGGCGTCATCACCGAATCACTTCCACGCAAGGATGGCCCCATCGGTTGACCACTGCCAGAGGGCGAGCACCACCGCCGCCGACATCACGCCGTCGACCCGGTCCAGCAATCCGCCGTGGCCGGGAATCAACTGGCTAGCATCTTTAACTCCAAAACGCCGTTTGACCACAGATTTCGCGAGATCACCCGCCTGCGCCGCCACCGCGAGCAGGGCGCTGGCAAGGGCCAGCGTGCCAGGCGGCGGCGCGCCATTATCCAGCATCCCGACCACCGCGCCGACCGCGGCCGCACAGGCCATGCCGCCGATCAGCCCGGCCCAGGTCTTCTTGGGCGAGATGCGGGGCGCCAGGCGCGGACCGCCGACCGCGCGGCCGACGAAATAGGCGCCGGTATCGGTCGCCCATACGCTGAGTAGCAGCCACCACATCAGGCCCTTGCCTTCGGCGCCGCTGCCGCGCAGCCACACCAAGGCTATGCACGGCAGCCCGATATACGCGATCCCGGCCGCGATCCAGCGTGGGTGTGCGCGGTGGCTGACTCGCGCGGCGATGTAGTCGCCGACGACTCCGGCGGCGATCAGGGCGACGCCGGCCACGGGCGAGACGAGGCACGACGCGGCGATGACCGCCACGACGGCGGCGGCCTGCACGAGGCCGGTCCAGCCGAACCGCCCGCCGCCGCACAGCCGCGTCCATTCCCACGCCAGTACCGCGGCCCCGACCGCGGTGACGACGTCGAACGCCAGCGCGCCGCCCTCGAGCGCCACCAGGGCCACCGCAACGAGCACCAGCGCCGAGAGGACTCGCGGGCGCAAGCCCTCGGCCCAGCGCTCAGCCACTGGCCGTGCCGTAACGTCGCTCACGCCGCCGAAACTCATCGATTGCCGCAACCAGATCGTCCTTGCCGAAATCCGGCCACAAAGTGTCGGTGAAGACGAACTCCGCGTAAGCCGCCTGCCAGAGAAGAAAGTTGCTGATCCGCTTTTCGCCGCTCGAGCGGATGAGCAGATCAGGGTCCGGGATCCCGGCGGTCCACAGCGCGCCGGCGAGAGCGTCCTCGTCGATCGCGGACGGATCCAGCGCACCCGCCGCCGCCCGCGTCGCCAGCGTTCGCGCCGCGGCGGCAAGTTCCGCCCGGCCGCCGTAGCTCAACGCGACGACGAGATTGAGCCCGGTATTGGCGCGCGTCGTCGCCTCCGCGTTCTCGATCAGGGCCACGATGTCCGCCGCCAGGCGCGACCGGTCGCCGATGATGCGCACCCGCACCGAATTGCGGTGCAGCTCGGCGATTTCGCCGCGCAGATAGTGGCGCAGCAGCCCCATCAGGTCGTTGACCTCGGTGATCGGCCGCTTCCAGTTCTCCGATGAAAAGCCGAACAGGGTCAGATAGCGGATGCCCAATTCGGCGGCCGCGACGATCGTGCGCCGCACCGCCTCGGCGCCGCTGCGGTGCCCCGCCACGCGCGGCAGACCGCGCGCCCTCGCCCAACGCCCATTGCCGTCCATGATGATCGCGACGTGGGTGGGCGCTTCGCTCCCGCTTCCCGTGACGGCGCGGGATTTCGGAACGTCAGACATGAAGGATGTCTTTTTCCTTGGCCGCCAGGGTCTCGTCGACCTTCTTCACCATCTCGTCCGTGAGCTTCTGGATCTCGGCGCTCCGCTTGCGATGTTCGTCTTCGTTGATCTTGTGGCCCTTCTCGAGCTCCTTCAGCGCCTCCATGCCGTCGCGACGGACGTTGCGGATGGCGATGCGCCCGTGCTCGGCGAATTTGTGGGCAAGCTTCACCAGCTCCTTGCGACGCTCCTCGGTGAGCGGCGGCATCGGCACGCGGATGAGCTGGCCATCGACCATCGGGTTGACGCCGATGTTGGCTTCGCGGATCGCCTTCTCCACCGCCTTCACCATGGTCTTGTCCCACACCTGGACGGTCAACATGCGCGGCTCCGGCGCGTTGACCGTGCCCAGCTGCGAGAGCGGCATGTGGCTGCCATAGGCCTCGACGTGGATCGGCTCGAGCAGGCTCACCGACGCGCGGCCGGTGCGCAGGCCCGAGAGCTCTTTCTTGAACACGTCGAACGCGCCGGTCATCCGGCGCCGCAGTTCATTCGGATCCGCCGTGGACATTGCCTCACCCCTTGTCGGTTATGATTGTCGAGCGGCCCTTGCCCGACAGCACCTGGGCAAAACCGCCGGCTTCGTGAATTGAAAATACCAGAATCGGGATGCGGTTTTCACGCGCGAGCGAGATCGCGGACGCATCCATCACCTTGAGGTCGCGCGACAGCACCTCGAGGTAATCCAGCCGCTCGTAGCGCGAGGCGGTCTTGTCGCGGGTGGGATCGGCGCTGTAGACGCCGTCGACCTTGGTGCCCTTGAGCAGGGCGTCGCAGCCCATCTCCGAGGCGCGCAGCGCCGCCGCGGTATCGGTGGTGAAAAACGGATTGCCGGTGCCGGCCGCGAAAATGACGACGCGGCCCTTCTCCATGTGGCGGATTGCGCGGCGCCGGATATAGGGTTCGCACACCGCCGACATCGGGATCGCCGACAGGACGCGCGTGTGGACGCCGACGCTCTCCAGCGCGTTCTGAAGCGCCAGCGCGTTTATGACGGTCGCCAGCATGCCCATATAGTCGGCGCTGGCGCGCTCGATGCCCGCGGCGGCCCCGGACAGGCCGCGGAAGATGTTGCCGCCGCCGATGACGAGGCAGACCTGCACGCCGAGATCGCGGCCGCCCTTCACGTCATTGGCGATCCGGCTGATGGTGTCCGCGTCGAGGCCGAACTCCTTCGACCCCATGAGCACCTCGCCGGAGATCTTCAGCAGGACGCGCCGATACTTGCTGGCGCCCGTCGGCTCCGGTTGATCGCCGCGCCTTACCGTTACCGCCATGGACTCGTTCCTCGACCTAGCGCAGGGCCGTGAGCTTACACGAATCGCCTGTCAGCGTCCCAACTGGGCCGCGACTTCGGCGGCGAAATCCTCCGCCTTCTTCTCGATACCCTCGCCCAAGGTATAGCGACGAAAGGCGGCGATCTTGACCGGCGCGCCGATCTCCTTCCCCGCCTTATCGAGAACCGCCGAGACGCGCGTCTCGCCGTCAACGACGAAGACCTGCTCCGTCAGCACCACATCCTCGTAGAACTTGCGCAGCCGGCCCTCGACCATCTTCGCGATGACATTGTCGGGCTTGCCCGACGTCTTCGCCTGCTCGGTGAGGACGTTGCGCTCGCGCTCGACCGACGCCGTGTCGAGATCGGCGACACTGACCGACTGCGGGTTCGCGGCCGCGATGTGCATCGCCAGCTGCTTGCCCAGCGCCGACAGCTTGTCCACCGGCCCCGTCGACTCGAGCGCCACGAGCACGCCGATCTTGCCGAGACCAGGAGCCGCCGCATTGTGAACGTAGCTCGAGACGACGCCGGTGCCGACGCTCAAGCCGACCGCGCGACGCAGGTTCATGTTCTCGCCGATCGTCGCCACGAGCGTCGTCAGCTTCTCGGCGACCGTGCCGCCGCCCGGATAGGCCGCCGCCTTGATCTTCTCCAGATCGCCGCCGGTTGTGACAGCGATGTCGGTGACCTTGCGCACGAAATCCTGGAAGGAGTCGTTGCGGGCGACGAAATCGGTCTCCGCGTTGACCTCGACCATGGCGCCGCGCGTGCCGTTGGCCGCGACGCCGATCAGCCCCTCGGCCGCCACCCGGCCCGCCTTCTTGGCGGCGGCGGCGAGGCCTTTCTTGCGCAGCCAGTCGACCGCACTCTCCAGGTCGCCCTGGGTTTCGGTCAGCGCCTTCTTGCAGTCCATCATCCCGGCGCCGGTTTTTTCGCGGAGATCCTTCACCAGCGCGGCCGTGATTTCGGCCATGTTGCACCTCATCGATTGGTCGGGTCTCCGGCCGTCCGGCCCGCTATTGAAACGGCGGCAACCCTCGGATTGTTTCCGGGAAGTCGCCGCCGCCTGTTCACCCCGCGCCAGAACGGCGCGAAAGACTTACTCCGCGGCCGCCTTCTCCTTGGGCTTGCGCGCGCCGGGTTTGCGCGCCGGCTTCTTCGCCGCGGCCTTGTCCCCGGCCGCGTCCTTGTCGGCCTCCGCCGGAGGACCGGCCTCGCCCGCCGCCTCGTCGCCCGCGGGGACGTCTTCCGCCGCCGGCTGGGCCGACGCACCGACATCGACTCCGGCCGCCTTCATCTCCGCCTGCAGTCCGTCGAGGACCGCTCCGGAGAACAGCTCGCAGTAGAGCTGGATGGCGCGCAGCGCGTCGTCATTGCCCGGTACGGGAAACTTGATGTTGGTCGGGTCGCTGTTGCTGTCGACCACCGCGATCACCGGGATGTTGAGGCGCCGCGCCTCGTCGACCGCGATCGCTTCCTTGTTCGTGTCGATGACGAACAGCGCGTCCGGCAGGCCGCCCATCTCCTTGATGCCGCCCAGGGCCCGCTCGAGCTTGTCGCGCTCGCGCGTCAGGTTGAGCAGCTCCTTCTTGGTGAGGCCCGAAGTCTCTTCCCTGATCTGGTCATCGAGCTCGCGCAGGCGCCGGATCGAGTTCGAGATCGTCTTCCAGTTGGTCAGCATCCCGCCGAGCCAGCGGTGGTTGACGTAATACTGGCCGCAGCGCTTGGCGCTGTCGGCGATCGGCTCGGCCGCCTGGCGCTTCGTGCCCACGAACAGGACGCGGCCGCCGTTGGCTGCGACATCGCGCACCGCGCTCAGCGCCTGCTCCAGCATCGGCACGGTCTGCTGCAGGTCGATGATATGGACGTTGTTGCGAACCCCGAACAGGAAGGCGGCCATCTTGGGGTTCCAGCGCCGCGTGTGGTGTCCGAAATGGACGCCCGCCTCGAGGAGCTGACGCATGGTAAAGCTGGGAAGCGCCATGGCGCGATTTCCTTTCTCCGGTTAAGCCGCCGCGGAATATTGCGCCCGATCAAGGCCTTAGCCTTAAGCCGGACACCGGATCGACCCCTGCCCTATGACGGCTAGGGACCGTAGTTCCGCGTGAGGATTTATGCCGTGGGACCATCCCGCGGCACGGCCGGGTAGATAGACCTAAGCGGCTCACGTTTCAAGTGAAAACGCGCCTCCGCGGCGCCCAGATAACGGCGTGATTCCAGGGCCGGATTAGATTTCCTGGACGCTCGTCACGCCCGGCAGCGACTGCATGGCCATGCGGGTCGCGGCCGTGATGTTGAACGTCCCCGGCAGCGCGATCTCGACCTCGCGCTCCTCGCCGAGATCGATCACCAACCCGATCCGGCCACGGCCCCTCTTCTCCTTCTCGATGGCGGCCTTAAGGCCCGCCACGGCCGTCACGTCATTGATCGTCACTTTGAGGCCGGCCGCCGCCTGGGCGACCGCGTCGGGCAGTAGTTGCACGGTCTGGGCCGTGATCCTGAGCACGTCGTCCTTGAACCCGACCTCGGCGGAGACCAGCAGCGGCTGGCCGGACTCCAGAAGCTGGCGCGCGGTGCCCAGCACCTCCTGGAAGAAGGTGACCTCGTAGCTGCCGCCGGCATCGGACATCTGCACGAAGGCGAGCCGGTTGCCGTTGCGCGCATTGATCTCCTTCTTGCCGATGACCGTGCCGCCGAGCTTCACCCGTGCCGAGCCGCCGTGCGCGATCCTGCCGAGAAGCTCGCTCGAGCGCACCACGCCCAGCCGCTCCAGACCCTTGGCATACGCATCCAGCGGGTGCGCCGACATGTAGAAGCCGATCGATTCGAACTCGTTGCTGAGCCGCTCGTGCAGCGGCCAATCGGGGATGTTGGGCAGGCGCAGCGCCGGGGTGGTGGCGCCGCCGCCGAACAGGCTGACCTGGCTGCCGTCGCGCTCGGCGGTTTCGGCCGAGGCCATCCGCACGATGGTTTCGACTGCCGCGAATACCCGCGCCCGGCTCGGCTCAAGCGCATCGAACGCGCCGGCCTTGGCGAGGAACTCGAGCGAGCGCTTGTTGACCTGCTTCGGATCGAGGCGGCGGGCGAAGTCGGTCAGGTCCTTAAACGGGCCGTTCGCCTTGCGCTCGGCGACCAGCGCCTCCATCGCCGCGAGCCCGACATTGCGGACGGCAGCCAGCGCATAGCGGACCGAGCCGGCCCCTTTCTCGTCGTATTCGACGGTGAACACCGGCGCCGACTTGTTGATGTCGACCGGCAGGAGCTTGCTGCCCAGGCGGTCGATCTCCTGCCGGAAGACGTTCAGCTTGTCGGTGTTGGAAATACCCAGCGTCATCGATGCAGCGAGGAACTCGACGGGGTAGTTCGCTTTCAGATATCCGGTCTGGTACGCGACCAGCGCGTAGGCCGCGGCATGCGATTTGTTGAAGCCGTAGCCGGCGAAGCGGTCGACCTGGTCGAAGATCTGGCTGGCCTTGGCCTCGTCGACGCCGCGCTCGCCCGCCCCCTTCACGAAGGTGGCGCGCTGGTTCGCCATCTCGACCTTGTCTTTTTTGCCCATGGCGCGACGCAGCAGGTCGGCGCCGCCGAGGCTGTACCCCGACAGGACCTGGGCGATCTGCATCACCTGTTCCTGATAGATGATGACGCCGAATGTCTCTTTGAGGATGCCTTCGAGCGAGGGATGCAGATAGTCGGGCTGCTCCGTCTCGTGCTTGCACGAGATGTATTTCGGGATGTTCTCCATCGGCCCCGGCCGATAGAGCGCCACCAGCGCGATGATGTCCTCGAAGCGGTCGGGCCGCAGTCGGCGCATCGCATCGCGCATGCCCGAGCTTTCCAGCTGGAAGATGCCCACGGTATCGGCCTTGGTCAGGAGCTCGTAGGTCGGCTTGTCGTCAAACGGCAGGTTGGACAGGTCGATCTCGACGCCGCGCGCCTTGATCAGGTCGACCGCGCGCTGCAGCACCGTCAGCGTCGTCAGGCCGAGAAAGTCGAATTTCACCAGGCCCGCCGATTCAACGTACTTCATGTTGAACTGGGTGACGGGCATCGAGGACCGCGGATCGCGATAAAGCGGCACCAGTTCGTCGAGCGGCCGGTCGCCGATGACGACGCCGGCGGCATGGGTCGACGCGTGGCGATAAAGCCCCTCGAGCCGCATGGCGATGTCCATCAGCCGCGCCACCGCCTCGTCGGCGCGGCGCATCTCCTGCAGCGCCGGCTCGCTGTCGATCGCCTGCTGCAGGCTGACCGGATTGGCCGGATTGTTGGGCACCAGCTTGCAGATCTTGTCGACATGGCCGTAGGCCATGCCGAGGACGCGGCCGACATCGCGCAGCACCGCGCGGGCCTGCAGCTTGCCGAAGGTGATGATCTGCGCCACGCGGTCGCGACCGTACTCTTCCTGGACGTAGCGGATGACCTCGTCGCGGCGGTCCTGGCAGAAATCGATGTCAAAGTCGGGCATCGACACGCGCTCGGGATTGAGAAAGCGCTCGAACAGCAGGCCGAAGCGCAGCGGATCGAGATCGGTGATGGTGAGCACCCAGGCGACCACCGAACCGGCGCCCGATCCGCGGCCGGGACCGACCGGGATGCCCTGGGCCTTGGACCATTGGATGAAATCGGCGACGATCAGGAAGTAGCCGGCAAAGCCCATTTTCACGATCATGTCGAGCTCGTAGCCAAGCCGGTCGCGGTACGGCTTCACCGCGTCGCCGGTCAGGCCGAACTGCACCATCCGCCCCTCGAAGCCCTCGGCGGCGAGGCGCCGCAGTGCCGCCTCGGCCCCCTCTTTCGACGCACTGGGCGGCGTCGGCAGGATTGGCTTGCGCTTCTCCAGCATGAACGCGCAGCGCAGCGCCACCACCAGGGTGTTGTCGATCGCCTCCGGCAGGTCGGCGAACAGCACGCGCATTTCGGCTGCCGATTTGAAGCGGTGCTCCGGCGTCACCCGGCGGCGCTTGGGATCGGCCACGTGCTTGCCCTCGGCGACGCACAACAGGACGTCGTGGGCCTCGTGCATGCCCTCCTCGATGAAATAGACGTCGTTGGTCGCGACCAGCGGCAAGCCGAGCTTGTCGGCGAGCGCGATCATCGGCTCTTCGATCCGGGCTTCGGCCTCCAGACCGTGGCGCATCAGCTCGACATAAAGCCGCCCGTCGAAGGCCGCGGCGAGCCGCTGCAGCACGGCTTCGGCGGCCTCGCGCTGATTATCGATCAGGAGCCGCCCGACCGGGCCGGCCGGACCGCCGGTGAGGCAGATCAGCCCCGCGGCATGCGCGTCGAGCGTCGCCAGGTCCACCTGGGGGAGTTCCGCCGAATCGGTCTCCAGATACGCCTTGCTCGAGAGCTTCATCAGGTTGCGATAGCCGGTCTCGTTCTGCACCAGCAGCACCAGCCGGTCCGGCGCCGTCACGCGGCCGGTGCGGGCACCGCCTTCGCCGCGACGGATCGCGAGATCGCAGCCGATGATCGGCTGCACGCCGGCCTCGGCGCAGGCGATCGAGAATGGTAATGCGCCGAACAAGTTGCCGGTGTCGGTGATCGCGACCGCCGGCATGCGCTCGCGCGCGGCATGCGTGATGAGATTGGCCGCGCGCTCGGCGGCCCCGGCCTTCTCGAGATCGCTCTTGGTGCCGACGCGCACCGCCCCTTCGGCAAGCGAATAGGCGGTATGGACGCGGAGATGAACGAAATCGGCGTGCGGCACGTGTCGGCTATGATCGGTTATGGCGCATGCCCCGCCGCGGAGCGAAAGCCGCGGCGAGTCGCAGCGAGAAGCTTACAGCCGATAGCCGAAAATATCGACGCCGCCGAGACGCTCGACGGTACGCCCGAACCGGAACTTCAGCTCGGGCCCGTCGAACGGCGGCTGCTCCATGTTCTGATCGGCATCGCTGAACGGCTCGACTTCGAGCACCACGAAGGTGTGGCCGGCCGTGTTGGGCTTGGTCGCGGCATCGAATCCCCGCTCGAGCGCGGCCACGCTGTCGAAGGCAAAAACCCGTTCCAGCCCCATGGCACGGGCGATCGCCGCATAGTCGTTGACGGCCTGGCTGGGCAAGGCGGCGTTCGACGTGGCGCCGTAGTGCCGGTTCGAGACCAGGAAATGCGTCAGGTTCGGCAGGTTCATGTCGCGCTCGACCATGAGCATGCCCGGATTCATGCAAAACGCGCCGTCGCCCATGAATGCCCAGATCTTCAGGCGCGGCACGCCGATCGCGAGCCCGGAGGCGAACATGGTCGACAGACTCATCGAGGCGTCGAGATAGAAGCTGCGCTCGCTGTCCCGTGTCACATTCCACCAGGCCTGGCTGGAATTCCCGGCGGACGTCACCACCAACTCGTCCGTGCGGCGGGCGGCCAGAAACCGGAAGCAATCGATATATTTCATGCCGGGTCTACCGCAACAGGTCGCGCGTCAAGGCCACGACGGTGGGCCGGGTGAACGTGCGCGAATGATGATAGGCGCGGCCGATCTGCCCGATGTCCTCGGGGTGCTCGATGACGACATAGGGGATGTCGATGGCGTCCATGACCGGGCGCAGATAGAGGCCGTTCGAGCTGTGGTGCTTGTGGCGATCGCCCATCGCGCCCCGCAGCGTGATCAGGACGAACAGCGGAATCTCATACGAATAATTGATCTTCGTGATGGCGTAGATCACGGTCATGAACCCCGACGCGCCCATGAGCGCCGCCGAGCCCACGCCGCCCATATAGGCCCCGGAGCACAGGCCGACCGCCGATTCCTCGCGGTTGACCGGAACGTGGCGGAACCGCTCATCGGCGTCGAGATGGCGGATAAGATCGCTGATCCAGTTGTCGGGAAGGCTGGCCACCAGGCGGATCCCGGCGCCAGCCAACTCATCCGCGATGCGCCGCGCGGTCTCGCGCCGCTTCTCGCCTGAACCACCTTCGTGCGATGTCATTATCCGTTCCGCGATGGGCCGTCGTTGACACAGCTTATAGGCACGGACATCTTCTTGTCATCACGGAGATGTCGAACTCGCCGCGCCCCTATATCGGCCGTCCACTTCGCCGCCGAGAAGATTCGCGTTTCCTGCAGGGTGCGGGTCGCTATGTCGACGATCTCCACCCCGCGGGTGCCGCGTGGTGCGCGTTCGTCCGCAGCCCCCATGCGCATGCGCTGATCCGCTCGATCTCCACCGCGACGGCGAGTGCCATGCCCGGGGTGCTGCTGGTGCTGACCGCCGACGACTGGATCAAGGCCGGGCTCGGAGAATTGAAGGTCGTCCATCCGATGCCGTTCGGCGACGGCCGGCCGATGAACGAGGCGCCGCGTCCCGCCTTCGCCCAGGGCCGCGTGCGGCATGTCGGCGACGTCGTCGCGGCGGTGATCGCCGGGCACCGCAACGCCGCCATCGATGCCGCCGACGCCGTCGTGGTCGAGTACGAGCCCCTGCCGGCGGTCACCGACGTCGCCGCGGCCGTCGCACCCGGCGCCCCGCTGGTGCACGAGAGGTTCGGCACCAACCTCGTGTTCGAGATCGAAAAGGGGGATCGCGCCCGGACCGAGGCGGCGCTCGCGGCAGCGGCGAAAGTCGTCGAGCTGCCGCTGGTCAATCAACGGCTCGCCGGCAGTCCGCTGGAGCCCCGTTCATATGTCTGCGATCACGATCGCGCCGCCGACCGGACCACGCTCTATGCCACCTCGCAAATGCCGCATTATCTGCGGCGCTGGCTGGCGATTCATACACTGTTCATTCCGGAGCACAAACTGAGGGTCGTCGCCCCGGATGTCGGCGGCGGCTTCGGGCTCAAGGGCAATTTCCCGGTCGAGGTGTCAACCGTCGTGTGGGCGGCGCGGCAGCTGGGGCGGCCGGTGAAATGGACCTCGTCGCGCGCAGAAGCGTTCATCTCCGACCCGCAGGCCCGCGATCATGTCAGCCGCGCCCGCATGGGATTCGACCGCGACGGAAAAATCGTGGCGCTGCAGGTCGACACGCTCGCCGCTCTCGGCGCCTATCTCAGCAACTTCGCGCCCAGCATTCCGGGCAATTCCTATCCGCAAACCATCACCGGGCTTTACCGAACCCCGAACCTTCACCTGCGGGTGCGCGGTGTCTACACCAACACGGTGCCGGTCGATGCGTATCGGGGCTCGGGCCGGCCGGAGGCGACCTGGGTCAACGAGAGCCTGCTGGAGCTCGGCGCCCATGAGCTCGCGCTCGACGTGGTCGACATCCGGCGGCGCAACCTGCTCGCCAAAAGCGACTTCCCGTATCCCGCACCGGGCGGGCGGGTCTACGATTCGGGCGACCCGCCGTCCCTCCTCGATACGCTGCTCCGTCTGGCCGACTACGAGGCACTGCGGCAGAGGCAAGCGGAGTTGCGGGCACAGGGCGTGTTGATGGGGATCGGACTCGCCGCCTTCGTCGACAAGGCCGGGACCGGACCCAGCGCCAATCTCGCCAAGCGCGGCGGCCTGCATGGCGGATGGGAAAGCGCGACGGTGCGCGTCCACACCGACGGCAAGGTGACGATCTATGCCGGCAGCCACTCGCACGGCCAGGGCCACGACATCACGTTCGCGCAGATCGCGGCCGACGCGCTCGGCATCGATGTCGAGGATATCCGGCTCTGCGAAGGCGACACGGACCAGGTGCCGTTCGGCAACGGCACCTGGGGTGCCCGGTCGACGTCGGTTGCCGGGACGGCCGTCTTGCGCGCGTCGCGCAAGGTGCTCGACAAGGCGAAGCGCTTCGCCGCCGAGGTCCTGGAATGCCCGGAGGCGGATCTCGACTATGCCAACGGCCGGTTCACGCTGCGCGGCACCGACCGCTTCATCGATTTCGCAAGCGTTGCGGACATCGCCTATCACGGTGCCGTTCTGCCACGGGACGCGGACGGGGCGCTCGAGCCCGGGCTGGAGGCGACAGTGTTCCACGATCCGCCCGACACCAACGACCCGCAGGCGATGCATCTCGCCGTGGTCATCGTCGATCCGGAGACCGGGCAGGTGACGATCGACGATTATTTCGCGGCCGACGATTGCGGCACCGTCATCAACCCGATGATCGTCGAGGGACAGGTCCATGGCGGACTGGCGCAAGGGATCGGCCAAGCCCTGCTCGAGCAGGTCGTCTACGACCAGCGCTCAGGCCAGCTCCTCACCGGCTCGTACCTGGATTATGCGCTGCCGCGCGCCGGCGACCTGCCGCCGTTCAAGACCGCCTTCATCGCGACGCCGGCGCCGAGCAATCCGCTCGGCGTGAAGGGCGGCAGCGAAAGCGGAACCATCGGCGCCCCGGCGGCGATCGGCAATGCGGTGGTCGATGCGCTGTGGCATCTCGGCGTCCGGCACGTGGAGCTGCCGATCACCCCGGAAAGGGTCTGGCGGGCCCTTCACCGGTCATGAGCCGGAACCCTCGCCGTTCAGCGGCGGCTCGGCAACGGCGCTGAATCGATCGCCCCGCCCCCGCCGCGGGGCGCGGGCGCGGGGGTCCCGGCATAGTTGGCGGATGAACTGACCGAAGACGCGGCGCCGCCGCCTCCGCCCTGGGCGCGCGGGTTCATCCAGAAGTCGACCTGCGTGCCGAGTCCGAAGCGCTGGCCCGACACCTGGATGGTCGCGATGCGGTTGTCCTGCTGATAGCTCAGCACGCTGGTCGCCGAGCGCAGGCTGGTGAGCTCGGCCCAGCCCAGCTTCGGCATCTCGCGCTTGTAGAAATCGTAGACCTCGCTGACGCCCATCGAGCTTGAGAGCGCGATGCGCCCGATCCAGTCGTGATCCGATCCAAAGACGAGCGTGTGATCGAGATCGATGTTGTTCTTGGGCGGGATCGGAATGTCGCTGAACTGCGCGAACCCGGGCTGCTGCGCCCCTGGATTGCCGTTCGAAGGATTGCTGTTCGGCGTGCTGCCGGCACAACCGGCGAGCGCGCCGGCGACGCTCAGCGCCGCCACTGTCATGAATATCGAGCGCTTTATGAATATCGAGCGTTTCACGGTCCCGCCCCTTCCCCGAGTCGCCGGTTGCCGAGTCGCGTCGCCGCGAGTCGCGTCACACGATCTAGTGTTCTCCGCCCCGGCAAGGCGGTCAAGAAAAGGAAACTGGCTAGGCCGGCTCCAGGACGCCGTTGCGCAGCGTCACCACCCGGTCCATGCGCTGCGCGATGTCCGGGTTGTGGGTGGCGATGAGCGCCGCGAGCCGGGTCGTGCGGACGAGCTTCATCAGCTCGACGAACACCGCATCGGCCGTGGTCGGGTCAAGATTGCCGGTCGGCTCATCGGCGAGCAGCACGTTCGGCTCGTTGGCGATCGCGCGCACGATCGCCACCCGCTGTTGCTCGCCGCCCGAGAGACGGGCCGGGCGATGGCTCTCGCGCGCCGCGAGACCCACCGAGCCCAACAGCGCCCGGGCCCGCTGGCGCGCCTCGCCGCGCGTCTTACCCTCGATCATCATCGGGATCATGACGTTCTCGAGCGCCGAGAACTCCGGGAGCAGGTAATGGAACTGGTAGACGAAGCCGAGATAGCGGCCGCGCATGGCGGTGCGCTCGGCATCGTTCATCCGGCCGCAGGATTTGCCGGCGAGGACCACGTCGCCACCGTCCGGGCGCTCGAGCAATCCCGCAATGTGCAGCAGGGTCGACTTGCCCGCCCCCGACGGACCGATCAAGGCCACGCACTCGCCGGGGTTGATGCTCAGCGACGCGCCGCGCAGCACCTCCAGGACGCCGCCGGCCTGCTTGAAGCGGCGCTGGACGTTGTCGAGCCGAAGCGAGGCCTCACTCATATCGGAGCGCTTCCACCGGATCGAGGCGGGCGGCGCGCCAGGACGGATAGATCGTCGCCAGCACCGACAGCGCCA
Source organism: Alphaproteobacteria bacterium (assembly GCA_036394195.1). Lineage (GTDB taxonomy): Bacteria > Pseudomonadota > Alphaproteobacteria > CACIAM-22H2 > CACIAM-22H2 > DATJPD01. Next base: position 93,442 of record DASWFO010000060.1, read on the forward strand.
GCGCCATGACCACGATCTGCGCCACCTCGACCGGATCGACCTTGGCCGGCAGCTGCGACAGGAAATAGATCGTCGGATCGAAGATTGTCGTGCCGGTGAGCTTCTGCAGCCATTGCCGGATGGTCTCGATATTGGCGCAGAACAAGATGCCGAGCACGAAGCCGGTCACCGTGCCGATCACCCCGACGCTGGTGCCGGCGAGAAAGAAGATGCGGAGCACCGCGCCGCGGCTGGCCCCCATCGTGCGCAGGATCGCGATATCGGCAGACTTGTCCTTCACCAGCATGATCATGCTGGAGATGATGTTGAACGCCGCGACCACGATGATCAGCGTCAGGATCAGGAACATCACGTTGCGCTCGACCTGGACGGCGTTGAAGAAGCTCGAGTTGGCCTGCTGCCAGTCGAAGATCCGCACCCCGCCGCCGAGGGCGCGCGAGATCTCGAGCCGCTCCTCGAAGATGCGGTCGGGATTCTGCACCATCACCTCGACGCCGGTGACCTGCTGCGGCGTCAGCTGGAAGAACACCTGCGCCGCCTCGAGCGGCAGATAGACGAAGCTGCTGTCGTACTCGTACATGCCGACGTTGAAGATCGCCGCGACGCGATAGGCGCGCACCCGCGGCATGGTGCCGAAGGCGGTGGCGTTGCCCTGGGGCGAGATGAGCGTGACCCGGTCGCCCGCCGACACGCCGAATTTCTGCGCCATGCGCAGGCCGATCACGGCCGCGTCGTCGCCGGTGAAATCGTCGAGCGAGCCGCGCACGATATGCGAGCTGATGAGCGTGCGGGCCTTCAGGTCCTCGGGCCGCATGCCGCGCACGAGCGCACCCCCGGCGCTGCCGTTCGCGGTCGCCATCACCTGCCCTTCGACCAGCGGCGACGCCATGACGACGCCGGGGACGTGCCGCAACTGTTCCGCGACGTGGTCGAAATCGGTCAGCGGCCCGCCCTGGCTGTACACGGTGAGGTGGCCGTTGAGGCCGAGAATGCGGCCGAGCAGCTCGGCGCGAAAGCCGTTCATCACCGCCATGACGATGATCAGGGTCGCCACGCCGAGTGCGATGCCGAGCAGCGAGAAGCCGGCGATGACGGAGATGAAGCCCTCCTGCCGGCGGGCGCGCAGATAGCGCATCGCCATCATCCGCTCGAAGGTGTTGAACGCCATGTTGGGGAAGTCCTGGAGGGGGCCTGGAACCGGCGGGTCCGGCCTATGGCTTAGCGGGAAAGCTGCGTGTCGGTCCAGTACCGGCTAAGTTGGGCAAATCTGAGGCCAAGGAATTCGCCATGAAGACTTACGAGGGCGGCTGCCATTGCGGCCGCGTGCGCTTTCGGGTGACCGGCGACCTGTCGCAAACCATCGACTGCAATTGCACGGTATGCACGAAGAAGGGCTTCTTGCACCTGATCGTGCCGCCCGAGCGGTTCGAGCTGCTGAGCGGGCGGGACGACCTCACGATCTACCAATTCAACACCAACACCGCGAAGCACAGCTTCTGCAAGGTCTGCGGTATGCATCCGTTCTACGTCCCGCGCTCCGATCCCAACAAGATCGACGTCAATGTCCGCTGCCTGGATGACATCGATCTTACAGAGATCCATCCGCAGCCGTTCGACGGCAGGAACTGGGAAGGGGCGATCCAGAACCGGACTTGGTGATCCCCAGGCCTAGTGCTGGCCGTTCCTGCGGCCGGACGATGAGCTTGGCGGCGCGGATGCGCGCGCCGGCGCCGGATGGGCGGCGGGCGGCGGTGCCGCGACATGCGCCGGCGGTGCGGAGCGAACCGCGAAAGCCGGCGGTGTGCCATGCGCCGGCGGCGGCATGCGCACCGGGGGCGGGACCGAAATGCTCGCGCGCGGTGCCACCGGATGAACCTGTCCCGTGAACGCGGACGGAGGCCGAATGGCCGCGAGCGGACGCGCCGCAGGCATGGCGCTGACAGCCGCCGGCGGTCGCGGTCCCGGGTCGAGACGCAGCATCGCCGGTTGGCGCGGCTGTACCGGCGGCAGCAGCTGCGCTGGCGATGGCCGCGTCAGGCTGGCACCGCGCGGTGGCGGATCGGCCGGATGCCGCCACTGAGTCGCGGGCGGTTGCGCCGGGGCTGACGCGGATCGAGCCGGCGCCACCCCGGGAGCGACGCCGAGTGCCGCGGCGGCGGCCCCGGAGCGCGCGGAGACGGGCGTCGACAAGCCGCGCCGATGGTGCGGATCGAATTGCCACGCCGCGTGATCGGTCGGCGGCCGGTGCCGGTGCGAGATGAAGAACGCATTGATCGCGTTCACCCGCGGCGGATCGACCCAGACCCGATGATGCGGCCAGTCGCAGCGATGCCAGTTCCAGAACGAGCGCACGATCACGAACCCGGCGCTGAAGACGAACGGCGCGCCGTAAAGTCCCGCCGGCCGATAGACGACGACGGGCGGATAGGCAGCGTAAGGCCACCCGCCATACACGATGAACGGATCGTAGAGCGGCACGTAGAGGACCTCGGGATTCGCCGGCACGATGACGATGGCGCCCTCGTTGGGAGTCACCGTGAGCTGCGGCGTCGAGCGCAGATAGCCGGCCGCCTGGGCCTGCTCGCGCAACTGCTGCACCGCGTCCAGGACATCGGATTGCTGGGCCAGAAACGCTTCGCCCAGCTTCTGCGTCCAGTCGAGGTGCTGGGCCATGGTCGCCAGGACCTGCGGGAACGGGACTAGCGACTTCACGCTGGGATCCCAATCGATCGGCGCCAGTGCTGCTTCCAGGGCCTCACCTGTCATATTCGCGTGCGCCGGGTCGCGGACCCAGCGGTCGGCCTCCACGACCTCCGCCGGATAGGCGGCGGCCATCAGGATCTGCGTCAGCAGCTGATCGGGATATAGCGCGATGGGTGCCAGCATCCCCGCGAGCTGGGGCCGGGTGAAGAC
>DASWFO010000061.1:0-9630 GCA_036394195.1 Alphaproteobacteria bacterium
CGCTCGAACGGCTGTCCACCTTCCTGCTCGCGATGGCGGAGCATGACTCGGCCGGGGTCTCAGCCCAGCACGCCGTCGAGCTGCCGATGAACCGCACCGATATTGCCGACTATCTCGGGCTCACCGTCGAGACCGTCAGCCGCTTCCTCACCCAGCTGCGGAGCCGCGGCATCATCGACCTGCGCAGCGCCAATCAGATCGTTCTCCTGAATCCCACCCGCTTGCGCGACATCAGCGAGAGCGAAATCCGCGCCGCCCATTCCTGAGTCGCGTCGCGCATTCTAAAAGCCGGCGCTGTGCGCTAGTGTTGGCGCCTCCAGGCGGGAGGGGCCACCGTGACCGACGCGCTGTTCAAGACCATCTCCGAGATTGCCACCGCCCTCGATGAGAGGCGGCTCACCGCGCGCGACCTGATCGAGGCCGCGATCCAGCGGCACGACAAGTGGGGCGGTCAGCTCAAAGCGTATTCGTTGTGGGCCCCCGATGCGGCGCGCGCCACGGCACAGGCCGCCGACGCCGCGTTCGCCGCGGGTACGCGCGCCGGCCCGCTGCAAGGCATCCCGATCTCGGTCAAGGATCTCTTCGCCGTCGCCGGCTGGCCGACCTTCGCCGGAACGCCGCGCCGTCTGCCGCCGGCCTGGGAACAGGAGGGCCCGGTGATCGCGACGGTGCGGCGACAGCTCGGCGTCATGATGGGCAAGACCCACATGGTCGAGTTCGCGTTCGGCGGCACCGGCGTCAACAACCACTACGGCTGCCCGCGCAATCCATGGGATGCGGCGGTCGCCCGCTCGCCCGGCGGCTCCAGCAGCGGCGCCGGCGTCAGTCTCTGCGAGGGATCGGCCCTCCTCGCCTTCGGCTCGGACACCGCCGGTTCGGTGCGCATCCCGGCATCCGCCACCGGCAATGTCGGCCTGAAGGTCACGGCCGGACGCTGGTCGACGGACGGCGTCGTGCCGCTGAGCCGCGTGTTCGACACGCCGGGCATCCTGGTGCGCAGCGTGGCGGACGCGGTGTATGCGTTCGGAGCGCTCGATCCGGCGTGGACCGACGCCCGGGCATTCGAGCGCCGGGCGGGGGCCTGTGACATCGGCATGGTCCGCATCGGCTTGGGCGATCCGTCGATGTGGGAGAACTGCGCGCCGGGTATCGCTGAGGCGGCGAAACAGGCTCTCGACGCCCTTGGGCGCGCCGGTGCCGCGGTGAAGACGAAAGCGGTGCCCGAGATCAAGGAGGCCGTCGCCGTGTTCACCGAAGGCGGCGTCTCCGGCGCAGACCTGCGGGCATTTCTCGATCTCGATCTGCCGGAGTGGATTCCGCTGGTCGACAAAATCAATGCTGCCATCATCAAGGCGACGGCGACCTTGCCAACGTCGGTTTACCTTCAGCGTCATTACCGGCTGGCGAAGCTCGCCAAGTCCGCCGCTGCACAGCTCGAAGACGTCGACGTGATCGCGTGTCCGACGCTGGTCATAACACCGCCGGTGATCGAAGAGATCAGCGATAGCGAAAGCCACTGGGCGGCGAACCGCAAGCTCGTGCGCAACACGGTCCCGGGAAATTATCTGGGGCTATGCTCGATCACCCTGCCGGTCGGCCGCGACCGCGCCGGCATGCCGGTCGGCCTGCAACTCACCGCCCGCGGCGGCCAGGACGAGCGCCTGCTGGCCGCCGCCTGGGCAGCGGAACGCGTCCTCGGCCGCGCGTCGGAACGGCTCGGCACGCCGCCTTTGCTGGCGACGTAGCACCAAGCCAGTGGGCACCGGTCAGGCGTGAGAATAAAGCGGCTTGCCGGAGACCGGCACCTCGGCGCGCAGGATCGATCCGGTGTCGGATTCGGTGATGTAGACGTGCCGACGATCGGGGCCGCCGAACGCGATATTGGTCATGTGACCGCCCACGCAGGCCTCGATCACGTGCGACGGCATCCCGTGGCCGTCGAAGCGCCAAACTCCGGTGCCCAGATGGCAGACATAGAGGCCATCCTCGCCGTCAATCGCCATTCCGTCCGGGCCCGCGTGCCCGCCTGACAGCTGGAGATAGGTGCCGACCTTGGCCACCGAGCCATCCGGCATCAAAGGTGCCCGCCACACCGCGTTCTGCCGCGTGACCGCGACGAAGAGCCGGTTTTCCGCATTATTGAGCACGATGCCGTTGGGGCTCGGAATGTTGTCGATCAGACAGTCGAGCCGGCCGGACGCGCCCAGGCGGAAGACGCGCCCGGTCGGGTCATGCATGCCGGTCTGGCCCTGGTCGGTGAAGTAGCAGTCGCCGTTCGCGGCGAAGACAAGGTCGTTCAGCCCCTTGAAGCTCTCGCTGTTGCGGGTCGCCAGCAGCGGTTCGACCTTGCCGCGCCTCGGGTCGAGCACGAGCAGGCCGCGCTTGTAATCGGCGATGAAGATACGCCCGTCCTTGTGGATCTTGAGCCCGTTCGGCCAGCCATCGTACTGGACCACAAGCTCGCAGACCCCCTGCGGCGACAGACGGAAGATGCGCCCGAACGGGATGTCGACAAAATAGAGATTGCCTTCGCGATCGAAGGACGGCCCTTCGAGGAAACAGTCGACCTCCTGGCCAAGGCGGTTGGGATCCGACCATTCGGTGCGCTGCTTCTTGCGGAACTTTTCGGGAAGGCGGAAATGAACCTCGGTCTTGACCCGTATCGGCGGCTGAAAAACGAACATTCGGCTCCCTCCCGTTGTGGCTCATCCAGTATCAGGCCGGATATGTGTACGCAATATGACGACCGCGCCGGCATGGATGCGGCCGGGTGTCATCTGGCATAGTGGCCGGAATAAGGCCGGCGGCCAAGATCGGGCCGGCCAACATGGGGGGAGGACGGACATGCGTGTTCGGGGCGTATGGTGTGCCGCGCTCAGCCTGGCGATTGGGGCGCTGTACTTGCCACCGGCGCTGGCGGACGACCCGGTGCGCGGCGGCACGCTGACCTTCGGGATCCATGCCGGCGACCCGCCGACCTATGACTGCCACAGTTCGCCGGTGTTCTCGATCATCCACCTGCTCAGCCCGCATTATTCGAATCTGCTGAAGATCGACACGGCGCATTATCCGGACGTGATCGGCGACCTGGCCGAACGCTGGACGGTCTCGGACGATGCCAAGACCTACACGTTCCGTCTCCAGCCGAACGTCCGGTTTCACGACGGCTCGCCGCTGACCGCGGACGACATCAAGGCGACCTATGACCGTATCCGCAATCCGCCGCCCGGCGTCACGTCGGTGCGCCAAGGCCTGGTCGCCGATATCGACCGCATCGACACGCCGGACACGCTCACCGCGGTGTTCCGGCTGAAGCAGCCGAACCGCGCCATGCTCTATGCGTTCGCCAACCCGTTCAACTGCGTCTATAGCGCGACAAAGCTCAAGTCCGACCCGGACTACCCGGCCCACCGGGTGATGGGGACCGGCCCGTTCCGCTTCGTCGAGCACGTCAACGGCTCGTATTGGAAGGGGGAACGCTTCCCGGACTATTTCAAGCGGGGCCTGCCGTATCTCGACGGCTACCAGGCGCTGTTCCTGCCCGGACCGACCTTGGTCACTCGCATGCAAAGCGGACAGGTGCTCGCAGACTTCCGCGGCCTGTCGCCGAGCGAGCGCGATCGCGTGGTGGACTCACAGGGCGATAAGGTGAGCGTCCAGGAGATGCCGTGGCTCAACACGCTCCTGGTGACGTTCAACACCCAGAAGAAGCCGTTCGACGACCCGCGCGTCCGCCGCGCGCTGTCGCTCGCCCTGGACCGCTGGTCGGCCGCCGAGGCGCTTCAGAAGGTGAGCATCCTGCATTACGTGGGCGGCTTTCTACGCCCGGGCTCCGCGCTGGCCGCACGCCCTGACGAGCTCACGACAATGCCCGGCTATTCGAAGGACATCGGCGCCTCGCGCGCCGAAGCGCGCCGGCTTCTGCGCGAAGCCGGCGTCGGCAGCCTGAAGCTGAAGCTGCTCAACCGCGCGGCGCCGACCGATCCGTTCCTCAACGCCGGCGTGTTCATCATCGACCAGTGGCGCCAGATCGGCGTCGAGACCGAGCACCAGCTGGTCAACGACGCGATCTACAATTCCACCATGAACGACGGCAGCTTCGATGTGGCCCTCGACTTCCAGGGCGATTCGATCGACGAGCCCGATTACCAGCTCGCACGCTACCTGTCCGTGGAGCTATCCGCCAACCGGGCGCGCTACACCGACCGCAACATCGACGCGCTGTTCGACAAGCAGCGCGATGCCGCCGATCCGGCGGCGCGCGCCGCGACCTTGCGCGAGTTCGAGCAGCGGCTGCTGACCCAGGCGTATATCGTCCCGTTCCTGTGGTGGGACCGGATCGTGGTGATGAGCACGCGCGTGCGCGGCTGGCACATGAGCCCGAGCCATCTCATCGGCCAGGACCTGGAAAGCGTCTGGCTGGCGCCTTAGCCTGGTTGCGCCGTTCAGTCTAAATCTACGTTACGCAGCCGTCGGCCCCGCGCCGCAGCACCTTCCCGGGCAGGGCGCCGGTGTGGGTCGCGGCCTCGACCACCACGGCGCCATTGACGAGGACGTGGGTCCGCCCGCCGGTCGGGTACTGATGCGGCTCGTCGTAGGTCGCCCGATCCGTGAAGTCGGCCGGATCGAAGATGGTTAAATCGGCACGATAGTTCTCGCGGAGCAAGCCGCGGTCGGCGAGCTTCAGCGCCTTGGCCGTGGCGCCGGTCATCTTGTGGATCGCCTGCTCCAGGGGAACCAGACCCTGCTCGTGAACGTAGCGGCCGAGCACGCGCGGGAATGTTCCGTAAAAGCGCGGATGCGGCATGCCCTGGCTGACGATGCCGTAGGTCGCGACACAATTGCCGTCCGAGCCGACGAGTGCCATGGGCGAGCGGATCAGGTCGCGTACGTCGTCTTCCGAGATCGAGGTCACCAGGACCCGCGTCGCCCCTTTGTCCTCGATCAGGTAATCGCAGAGGGTGTCGATCGGGTCCTGCCCGCGCTCGGCCGCCAGATCGGCAATCGTCCGACCCGCGTATTGCGGCAGGTTGGGTGTGATCGAGATCTGGACGCAGGCCCAGGACTCGATCCGGCCCCAGTTGTTCAGGCCATGCGCCGCGATGTCGGCGCCGAGCCGCGCGCGCGTCTCCGGAAGCCGCAGCCGCGCCAGCATCGCCTCGACCCCGCCCGCCTGGACCCATTGCGGCAGGATGTTCTTCAGCGGGTTGCTGCCCGCCGTGTACGGATAGGCGTCACAATCGACGTCGACGCCGCGACCGCGGGCCGCGTCGATCATAGCCAGCGCCCGCGACACCTTGCCCCAATTGTCGACGCCCGAGCATTTGAAATGCACGATCTCGACATGCACGCCGCAGGTGGCGCCGACGTCGATCGCCTCCTCGACGGCCTCCAGCACGCGATTGGATTCATCGCGCAGATGGGTGAAGTAGCCGGCGTTGTGGCGCTTCAGTATCCATGCCAGCGCGATCATCTCGTCGCGTTCGGCATAGGAGCCGGGAGCGGTGAACAGGCCGCTCGACATCCCGAGCGCACCCGCCCGCAAGCCCTCTTCGAGAAGCCGGCCCATCTGCTCGAGCTCCGCGGCCGTGGGCTTGCGCTGGTCCATACCCATGACCATGAGCCGCAGCGTGTTGTGTCCGACCAGCATGCCGGCGTTGACCGCGGTCGCCGGAAAACCATCGAGATACTCGGGAAAACTCATCTCGCGAAACGGCAGCCACGGGGCACTCGGGCTCAGATAGTCCTTGAGCAGCTCGAGCTTCCCCGGCAGGCACGGCGCCACCGAGAACCCGCAATGGCCGATGATCTCGGTGGTCACGCCCTGCCGCACCTTGCTCTCGGCCTTGGGGTTGATCGGCAGCGTAAAATCCGAATGCGTCTTGATGTCGATGAAGCCCGGTGCCACGGCCAGGCCGGCGGCGTCGATCGTCCGGGCGCCGGCATGGGCGATCGTTCCGATCGCCGCGATCTTGCCGTCCTCGACCGCCACGTCGCCACGCTCGCCCGCGGCCCCGCTGCCGTCGAAAACAGTTCCGCCCCTGATGACGATGTCGTAGCTCAAGCCGGTTTCTCCTTGGCCACCCTAGCGCAGCTCACGGACAGCTGCGAGGGTTGGGAACCGCAACATTGGACATGCGGTCGCGGATGGTCGCGGCACGCTCTTCGACAAAGGCGCTGGGCTGGGCGACGGAGAGCCGGCGCGGATTGGGCAACACGGCGGCGAGCAGGGCCGCCTCGTGAGGCGTCAGCGCCGCGGCCGGCTTCCGGAAATAGCTGCGCGCCGCGGCTTCGGCGCCGTAGATGCCGTCGCCCCATTCGATCACGTTGAGATACACCTCCATGATCCGCTGCTTCGGCCAAATCACCTCGACAAGCAGGGTCAAGTAGGCCTCCAGCCCCTTGCGCACGGCGCTGCGCCCCGGCCACAGAAACGCGTTCTTCGCCGTCTGCATGCTGATCGTGCTGGCACCACGCAGTCGATGGCCGGCGAGAAAGCTGCGCCAGGCATTGCCCATTTCGACCCAGTCGAAGCCATGGTGACGGCAGAACCGCTCGTCCTCCGATGCCACCACGGCGCGAACCAACGCCGGCGAGATGCGCTGGAGCGGCATCCACGCCTTGTGGATGGGCTCGCCGTCGACCGATTCACGGATCAGCATCAACGGCGTCAGCGGCGGGTCGATCACGCGATAGATCGCCACCGGTGCCGCGGTCACCAGGATGAGCAGAAGCAGCACGCGCGCCAACAACCAGATCAAGCGCCGCGGCGTGCGGCCTTGGGATGCGGGCTTCGACCAGCGTGGGCCGGGATCCGCTCTCACGCGGTTTTTGGCCAGAAGCGGCCGACGATCACTGCCACGACGCATAGGATTGCGATCACCATCGCCACCGCACCGGGCCAGCCAGCGAGCGGCCACACGAGGCCGGGCAAAATGCCGCCGACGCTTCCGCCGAGATAGAAGCACGAGACGTAGAGGCCGACGGCGGCCGAGCGGCCCTCGCCGGCCGTCTGCGCGACGAAGCTCGTCGAGATCGACTGGCACAGAAAGCCGCAGGCCGCGGCCACCGCGAGGCCGGCAACGATGAGCGGCAGCGACGGCGCCAAGGTGAGCATGAGGCCCGCGATCCAGCACGCGATCACCGCGAAGGCGAGCCGCCGGCGGCCGAGCCGCGTCACCCATCGCCCGGTGAGCGGCGTCACCGCCACGCCCAGGAGATAGACGATGAAGATCGAGCCCAGTGCGGTGGTCGACAGGCTGAACGGCGATGCTGCGAGAACGAAATTCACATAGGTGAAAATCGCGACGAACGAGAACAGGACGCTGAAGCCCACGGCGTAGGTGGCGATGAGCCGCGGATTGCGCAAATGGCGGAGCATCTGGCGAAAGGAACTGCCGAGGCTCTCGGCCCGCACGAAACCGCGTTCGCGGGGCAGCAGGGCCGCCACGCCAGCGGCGCAGGCGAGCGTCGCCGCGGCAAGCAGGAAAAAGGCGACGCGCCACCCGAAATGATCGGCCAGCACGCCGGTGAGAAAACGGCTGAGGAAACCGCCGAAGCTGCAGGCGGTGATGAAGATGCCGTTGACCGCGGTCGATTCCGGCGGCGACCATTCCTCGCTGATATAGGCGACCGTCACCGCGAAGATCGGCGGCAGCATCAGCCCCTGCGCGAACCGCCACGCCACCATCGCCGGGAGACTGTCCGCGAGGCCGATCAGCGCCAGCGGGATGGCCAGGACGAACATCGCCGTCGCAATCACCCGCTTGCGCCCCAGCACGTCGGCGACCGTGCCGGTGAACGGCGCCACCACGGCGACCCCGAGGCTGGTGGCGCTGATCAGGGCGCTGACGTCCGCGGCCCCGGCGCCGAACTCCCGCGCCAGCATCGGCAGCAGCGCTTGCGGAGCATAGAGATCGAGGAACGCGCAGACACCGGCGAGGGCGACGGCGAGACGGCGGTGATCGGGAAGCATCGGGTGTTAGTAGCACAACGTCATCGCGAGGAGCGCAGCGACAAAGCGATCCAGCGTTAAGTTCTGGAATACTTCGCTTCGCTCGCAATGACCGGCTGGGGCAAAGACGCGGCCTAGTGGACGCGGAGAACGATCTTGCCGCGCTGATGGCCGGTGCGGCTCTGCTCGTAGCCGCGCCTGGCTTCGGCGAGTGGCAGAACCGTGCCGACCTGCGGACGCACCGCACCGGATTGCACGAGTTCGGTCAGCCGCTCGAGAAGCTCGCGGCGCGGGCGGACCGTGGCCGCCTTGACCACGATGTCGCTGCGCGCTGGCTTGTCCAAAACCGGCGCCGCGGCAATCTGAACCAGCGTGCCGCCGGGACGCAGCACGGCCGCCGAGCGACGGTTGATCTCGCCACCGATGGTGTCGAACGCGATGTCGATCTCACCGACGGCGGCGGTGAAATCCTCGCGGCCGTAGTCGATGACCTGGTCGGCGCCGAGGTCCCGGACATAGGCTACATTCACGCCGCTGCACGTGCCGGCCACCCACGCCCCGCGATGCTTGGCCAGCTGCACAGCAAAGCCGCCGACGCCGCCGGCCGCCGCGTGGATCAACACGCGCTGCCCGGCCGCGAGGCCGGCCTCCTCCTCGAGCGCCACCAGGGCCGTGAGGCCGGCCAACGGCAGCGACGCGGCCTGGACATGATCGAGACCCTGCGGCTTGCGCGCGACCAGGTTGCGGTCGACCGCGATGAGCTCGGCGTGGCTGCCCCCGCGCTTCGGGTCGGCCATGCCCATGACCGCCGTGCCGAGCGGCAGGTCGGTCACGTCACTGCCGAGCGCCGCCACCACGCCCGAGAAGTCGCGGCCGAGGATCGCGGGAAACGTCAGCGGAAAATGCTGCCGGACCAGACCCGCCCGCGTCTTCCAATCGATCGGGTTGATGCTCGCCGCGTGCACGGCGACGGCGATCTCATGCGGACCCGGGATCGGCGTCGGCCGGTCGCCGAACCGCATCACCTCCGGGCCGCCGTAGTCTTCAATGTAAATGGCTTTCATGTGCGGCCGTCACCCCCACCCCAGCGCTCCCCCGTCCAGGGGGAGGGAGAAGAATGTGCGGGCCGTCCGATCTCCCCTCCCCCCTTGCGGGGGAGGGTTAGGGTGGGGGGTAGATCCACGTGGACTACTTCTTCCCCAGCGCCGGCGGATAGATCCAGCCGTTGGCGTACGGCTTGTAGTCGACCGTCTCGCGATAGACGACCGTCGAGACGCCCTGCAGCAGCGGCATCGCATAGCCCTTCTCGACCACGAACTTGTTGAGGTCGCGATAGCCCTCGATGCGCCGGTCGTAGTTCGTCTCGTTGAACAGCTTGCCGACGAGCTCGCCGACGTCGTCGCTCTTCCAGGTCGAGAACGGCAGCTTTGGATTGAGGATATAGCCGGTGTAGATCTCGGGATCACCGGTGTCGTTGCCCCAGCGGTACAGCGTCGCTTCCGGCATCTTGCCGGAATGGTTGAGCTCGTAATATTGCGCGAGCTCAATCACCTGCAGATCGGCCTCGATGCCAACCTTCTTCCACATCTGGGCGATGGCGCGCGCCATCTCGAAATCGTTGGGAAACACACCGTTGGTGGTGTTGAAGCGGATCTTTACCGGCTTGTTCGGCCTGA
>DASWFO010000062.1:0-88766 GCA_036394195.1 Alphaproteobacteria bacterium
GCAGCACCTAAGACCTGGCAGCATCCGTGGCCGTCGCAGGGATGCTGCCCGCCGCGATCACGGTGCCGATCGGCGGCGGCGAAAGTTACCGCAGCGGCTGCCGCGCGCGCCGACACTGTCGCCTTGGCGGCATGCTCGACGTTGCCACACGCCTGGGCGGGGGCAAGAATAGCCGCCGCACACAGCAGCACGATCGCGAACAGGGTCGCTTTGAAATGCCTCACCGACGCTCAGCCTTGCCAGCCACGGGTGTGCGCTAGCAGAGGAAACACACAGCCGCGTAGGCAGCCGCGGGAAGGCCGATAAGAGAAGCGGCGGCGAGCAGGGCGATCTTCATGGCAGAGCCTCTCCACTGGCAACGGCTAGATTGTAGGCTCGCAACACCGGTCGTGCAATGTGGCCCAAAGCTGCCCGGACTGTGAAACGTGCGGGGGAACCGCCTTGTGTCGGCGGGGTTACGTTCCTCGTCGGCCCCGAAGGATGACGCCCATGGGTGAGGCCATTCTGCGCGCTCTGTGGATGGCGTTTGCCATGGGCTGGGAAATCCTGTGGCCGCTGGTCCTCGGCTTTTTCCTTTCGGCCGTTGTCCAAGCCGTCGTCTCGCACCGCGAAATCGGCCGCCTGCTGCCGGACGACCGCCCGCGGTCGATTGCGATGGCCATGCTGTTGGGCGCCGCCTCGTCGTCCTGCTCCTACGCCGCCGTGGCACTCGCGCGCGCGATCTTCCTCAAGGGTGCAAACTTTACGGCCGCGATGGCGTTTCAACTGGCGTCGACGAATCTGGTGGCCGAGCTTGGAATCATCCTCGCCGTGCTCATGGGCTGGCAGTTCACGCTCGCGGAATTCGCCGGCGCGCCGGTCATGATCGTCATTCTCGTCCTGCTGTTTCGCGCGTTCTTATCCCCCCGCCTGCTTCGCGAGGCAAAGGCGCAGGCGGAGCGAGGCCGCCACGGCCGCATGGAGGGCCATGCCGACATGGACATGTCGGTGAAGAGCGAAGCGCCGATCTGGAAACGCATCGCGTCGCCGGAGGGATTCACCGCCATCAGCCATTACTTCGTGATGGACTGGGCCTCGGTGTGGATCGACGTCGGCGGCGGCCTTCTGATCGCGGGCGCCCTGGCCGCCTGGGTACCGCCCTCGTTCTGGCAGGCGTTTTTCCTGAGCGACGATCCCGTCCTGGCAAAATTCTGGGGGCCGCTGATCGGGCCGGTGGTCGCAATCGTCTCGTTCGTCTGCTCGGTCGGCAACGTGCCGCTGGCGGCGGTGCTGTGGAACGGCGGCGCCAGCTTCGGCGGCGTGATCGCCTTCATCTTCGCGGACCTGATCGTCCTCCCGGTGTTGGACATCTATCGGAAATATTACGGCTGGAAGATGGCCGGGTTCCTCCTCGTTACGTTCTACGCGGCGATGGTCGCGGCCTCGCTCATCGTCGAATTCGTCTTCGGCTGGCTCGGCCTGGTTCCGCAAGGCCGGCAGGCGCAGATCGTCGAAACGTCGATCACCTGGAACTACACCACCATCCTCAACATCATCTTCCTCGCGCTCGCGGCGGTGCTGGTGTGGCGCTTCCTGCGGACCGGCGGGCCGGCAATGCTGCATCAGATGAACGCGACGCCGGGCGCTGGCGCTGACGGCGCTCACCGTCCTGATCACGCGCATCGCGCGTGATCAGCGTCCCTCCAGCTCTCCACTGCCATCATGTATAAAGGCGGACTTGCTTCGGGTGCAGAGCAGCCCTTCAGTTTCGTGCGTATTCGCTGAGCCGCTTCCGACGCGCGGGAATCTCGGGCGGCCAAGTGCCACGGCGGCATGCCGACATCACCACTCGACAGCGAGATTCTCCTTCAGCGTTCGTCCCTCATAGGCATGCCGAAAGCGTCCACGTCTTTGGAGCTCCGGCACCAGAAAGTCGACGACGTTTAGAATGTCTCGGGGCGTGCCCTGCGGATGGGCCACCATGAACCCGCCACGACTGCCCGTCGCCTCAAACTGTTCTTCGAGATGATCGGCAACCTGCCTGGCCGTCCCCGCGATCGTGGAATTGTAACCTGTGGCTGTGCGAAGTCCGTACTCGAAAAACTCTTCGCGTGAAATCTCCGTTCGCTCCCCGATTTCGTGCGCGAGACGGTGAACAAGACCCACGGGCGAGGCTTGGTTGGCGGCGATGCGCTCATTGATCTCACCAGGCGTGAATCTCGCCGGGAGGGTCGAGAAGTCGTAGCTCGTCTGATGCGAGATGAACGCTCCGGCAGCCTCGCGCGGTATGGCCGTCAAAAGGCTTTCGCGCCGGGCTTTTGCCTCCTGCTCCGTCTCGGCCACCACGAGCAGAATGTCCCAGAGGATTCCAACCCCTGCCGGGTCGCGGCCCTGCGCCTGAAGCGCTGCATCAAGATCGCGGCGATGCTGCACCTGGAGCTTCAGCGGTTTGGGAGCGCCGAAGACATAATCCGCAAAATATGCCGATGCCTTGATCCCGCGCGGCGACCCGCCAGCTTGGATGAGAACAGGCCGTCCTTGCGGTGAGGGCACGGTGTTGAGCGGGCCCTTGACCTTGAAATACCGTCCGACGTGGTTGATTGCATGCACCTTGCTCGGATCCCCGACCACACGGGTCTCCCGATCCCATTTGAACGTATCCGGTTCCACACTGTCCCAAAGGGCTTTGCAGACGTCGACGAACTCCTCCATGCGATCGTAGCGAGAGCCGTGCTCCATGAGTTCGTCGAACCCATAATTCGCCGCATCGGCGAGACGGGTCGAGGTCACGACATTGAAGGCAATGCGGCCCTTGGTGACGTGGTCGAGCGAGTTCAACAAACGCGCGACGTAGAACGGATGCATGAACGTCGACGCATATGTGAGGCCAAATCCGATATGTTTCGTCACTCGCGACAGCGCCGCGATCCATGGGCTCATGTCTTGTCGGGGCCATCCAATGCCCCAGCGAATGGCCTCGTCCGGCGATCCCCGCCACGCGTTCGGAATGGCCGTGCCGTCGCCGAAGAACAGCATGTCGATGCAGCCGCGCTCGGCGATATGCGCGATTTCCTCGAACACGTCCAGGTCGGGAAAGGTCCGGCCAGTCCACGAACCCGGCAAACACCAGCGCCCTTCCGTATGCGTGTAAGAGAGATCGAAGGCCAAGTGCATTTTTGCTGTCATTCGCGACACTCTCGATAGCGGCGGCGGCGCAAGTCGCAACGACCGTGCCACCGGATAAAGATGATCCACAGGCCAGCACAATCCGTTGCTGGCCAGACAACCTTCCATTGACTGGAATCAGGCGGGCATGACCGTTTGCGGTCAGTTGCTCAAAATATATACCCCTGAGGGGTATATGATGCCAGCGCGATCATTGGTGATTGCTGGCACGGTGTTTGCTCGGTCCTCGGTCGGGTTGGCAACCGCGCGCGATCCACGTCGTGTTGGCGCGCCGGAAGACAAAACGAGCGAACGGGTGGTTTCCGATGTCCTTCTCATGAGTTGCCCGATCGCTGCCGTAGGCAGGTTTAGGAAGATCCTTAAGGAGACATGGACATGCGCTGCTATTTGAGAACGGCAGTTATTGTGTCGGCGCTGTTGCTGGGGACGCCCGTTTTCGCGGCCGAGAAGGTGGTTTTCCAACTCTCATGGCTGCCGGGCGGCGACCGCGCCGTGTTCTACCTCGCCGTCCAATCAGGGCTGTTTGCGGCGGAAGGTCTCGACGTCCAGCTCTTGGCCGGCAAGGGTACGACCGACGCCATGACGAAGCTCGCGACGGGCGTTGCGGATATGGCCGAAGGCGTGTTCGACGCACTTCTGACGGCAAAGGTGCAGAACGACATTCCCGTAAAGGCCGTGATGCCGGTGTTTACCAAGATGCCGGACGGCCTCGAGACGACCAGCGACAGTGGCATCACCTCGCTGAGGGATTTGGCTGGCAAGAAGGTCGCGATGGCGACGTTCACGTCCTCCAGCGGACCATGGCCATTCTTGCTGCGCATGAACGGCGTCGATCCGGCCCAGGTCAACCTGACCAAGGTCGACGCAAACGCGCTGGCGGCGATGCTGGCGACGGGCCAAGTGGATGCCATCGTCCATTATGTCGTCAATGCGCCCGCCACCGCGCTTATTCTCGCAGAAGCGAAGAAAACGCTGCGTGTCATTCCGTGGTCGGAGTACGGGCTTGCGGGATATTCCACATCAATCCTGGTGTCGGATAAGGTCCTCGCGACGCGGCGCGACGCGGTGGTTAAAGTCACCCGCGCGATGCGGAAAGCGGAACTGATGATGCGTGCCGACCCGGACGCGGCCGCCGCTGCGGCCAAGCAACTGGTTCCCCAGCTCGATCTTCCGGTCACCCAGATGATGGTGAAGGCCACCCTGCCGTTGATGTTCAACGAGAACACCGAGAAGGATGGCCTTGGCGTATTTTCGCCCACGCTCGTCAAAACGACCTGGGAATGGGTTGCCAAGCAGCAGAACGTGCCAATGGACAAGCTCGACCCCATCGCCTCGGTCGACTTCACGATCGCCAAGGTCCAGATGTAATGGGCGCAAGGGCGGTGACGAAGCGTCTGATGCGCGGACTCTACGACCGGATGCCGACCGTCATTCCCAGGCGGCCGTTATCGCACATAGTCAGGGCCGCATGACCGCTGGTGTCTTCCAGGTCTGCACTATCTGCCAGCGGCCCGGCGCGCCGCGGGGTCCGCGGCCCGAGGGCACCGTGATCATGGAGCGGCTTAACCAGTTGCTGGACGAAAGCCGGCTGTCCGACCAGATCGGTCTTCAAGCCTATGGCTGCCTCGGCAATTGCCGCCGCCGCTGCACGGTGGCGCTCGCCGGGCCGGACCGGTGGAGCTGGCTGTTCGGCGAACTCGATCCCAACGCCGATCTTGGGTGGCTGATCGACTTTGCCCGTCAGTGGCTCGCCACACCCGATGGGGTGATTCCCAAACCGCAACGGATCGTCGAAGCGCAAGCGCACGGCGTCGGCCGGCTGCCCCCATTGCGGATCGGCAATTCGCAGCCGGGCGGAAGCTAGATTTTTCCGAGCACTTCTATGAGCTCGGCGATTTTCTTCCGTTGTTCTGTAGCCTTGCCGTTCCGGATGGCATCTTGAACGCAGTGGGAGACATGGTCTCGCAGAATCTCTTCTTCGACCCGCTTCAGGGCCGCGCGCACGGCCTGGACCTGGGTGATGACATCAATGCAATACCGATCTTCGTCGACCATCCGCGCCACGCCGCGCACCTGCCCCTCGATTCGGCGGAGGCGGGAAAGACATGCCTTCTGGACTTCGGTCTGCACGCTTTTTTATACCCGGGAAGGGTATCCGGTTCAACGGGCAACGAAACCCAACAAGCCACCGGTGTCCGATAGAGACGCTTGACCTTCCAGTGGCTGGAAACACTACACAGGTTCCAGATAACTGGAATGTGGAGATGATCATGACCAAGCAGAACGGCCCCATTACCCTGTCGGTGTCCGGGATGACCTGTGGCGGCTGCGCCGGCACCGTGAAGCGCGTGCTCACCCAAGTTGCCGGGGTTACTGGGATTGAGGTCGATCTCGCCAGCGGGCGAGCTGTCGTTGCAGGAACGGCGCAGCCGCAGGATTTGGTCGAGGCGGTCAAGGGCGCCGGGTTCGGCGCGCAGCTGTCCTAGCCATGTCCGCGACCGCTGCAGATGCGAGCGTGGCGGGCGCAGCGGCGTTCGACCACGTCATTTTGCCCGTCCGAGGGATGACATGCGCGACCTGTGCCACACGGATCGAGAAGGTGCTCAACGCTCTCCCGGGCGTGGGCGCGGCGGTCAACCTATCCAGTGAGCAGGCCGATATCCGCTTCGACGCGGGACGCGTGACGCCGACTATGCTGGCCGGTGCCGTAGAACGTGCCGGCTTCGACGTGCCGCATGAGACTCGCGATCTCGCCGTATCCGGGATGACGTGCGCCACCTGCGCCGGACGGGTCGAAAAGGTCCTGTCCGCCCTGCCCGGCGTCAGGCGGGCGACCGTGAACCTCGCGACGGAAAAGGCGTCGGTGGAGGGGATCGCCGGCGTCATGCGTCCCGTGGACCTGGTCGTCGCGGTGAAGCGGGCGGGCTACGGCGCCGAGCTGCTGACGGGCGATGCCGAACGAGACCGCCAGGTTCTGGTTGCCGAGAATGAGCGGCTGCGGCACCAGACCTGGACCGTTGTGGCCGCCGCGGGGCTCAGTGCCCCGCTATTGCTGCCCATGTTCGGGCTAATCCTGCCGGAGTGGCTGCAACTCGCTCTGGCGACACCGGTTCAATTCATCGTCGGCGCACGCTTCTATGTCGCGGCCTGGAAGGCGCTTCGAGCCAGGACCGGCAATATGGACCAGCTCGTCTCCCTTGGCACGTCTGCGGCTTATCTCTTCAGCCTGTATCTGATGCTCGTCGGCCACTCTCACGGCCATCTCTATTTCGAAGCCGCCGCCGTTGTTATTACGCTCGTGGTGCTGGGCAAATGGTTGGAGGCACGGGCCAAGCGCTCCACGACATCCGCCATCCGCGCCCTGATGGCGTTGCGGCCGGAGACGGCCCGGGTGGAGCGCAACGGCGGTGAGGTCGAGATCCCGGCGTCGGCGGTGGCCGTCGGCGATATCGTCGTCGTGCGGCCGGGCGAGCGATTGCCAGTAGACGGTCGCGTGCTCAGCGGCCGCAGCGCACTCGACGAGAGTCTGCTCACCGGCGAGAGCCTGCGGGTCGAAAAGGGCTCCGGAGATAAGGTCATCGGCGGATCGATCAACGGCAGCGGCTTGCTGCGGATCGAGACGACTGCCATCGGGGCTCAGTCGACCCTGGCGCGGATCATCGCGCTCGTCGAGAACGCGCAATCGAAAAAGGCGCCAGTGCAGCGGCTCGTCGATCGTGCTGCCGCCGTATTCGTGCCGGTGGTTCTGCTCGTGGCGCTCTCGGCGTTCCTGGGCTGGTGGCTCTTCGGCGACGATCTCACGGCCGGCGTGATCGCCGCGGTGTCCGTGTTGGTGATCGCATGCCCATGCTCTCTTGGCCTGGCAACGCCCACCGCATTGATGGTCGGGACGGGTGCGGCGGCGCGGGCCGGCATTCTGATCCGCGACGCGGAAGCGCTGGAGCAGGCGTACCGTATCGACACGGTCATCCTCGACAAGACGGGCACTGTGACCGAGGGCAGGCCTGTCGTAACCGATATTTTGCCGAACGGCATCGAGGAGCGGCGGCTCCTGGCGCTCGCAGCGGCGGTCCAAACGGGCAGCGAACATCCTCTGGCGGCTGCGGTGTTGGCGGGCGCGGTGGGACTCGAGCTCCCCGCCCTGCAAGATTTTCAATCGCACCCAGGCCTGGGAGTCACGGCACGAGTCGGCGGGGAAGAGATCGTGATCGGCAATCGGCGACTGATGCTCGAGCACAACATCGGCATCGGTCCGCTTGACGAAGTGGCCGCGCGGATCGAAGCACAGGGACGGACGGTCATGTGGATCGCCGCGCTTGCTGCCCCCGCGAGACTGCTGGGGATTATCGGCGTCGCCGATCCCGTGAAGCCGTCAGCCCGGGACGCAGTGCGCCGCCTCGCAGCACTCGGCATCGAGACAGTGCTCCTGACGGGGGACAACGAGCGAACCGCAACGGCTGTCGCGGAACAAATCGGCATCAGCCGCGTAAAGGCGGGCGTGCTGCCGGCCGACAAGGCCGATGAGGTCCGTCGCTTGCAGGCGCAGGGGCGGCATGTTGCCATGGTCGGAGACGGTGTAAACGACGCGCCCGCTTTGGCGGCGGCGAACGTTGGAATGGCGATGGGAACAGGGACCGACGTGGCAATGCATGCGGCTGGCATTACCCTCATGCGCGGCGATCCGCTCTTAATCGCCGACGCGATCGCCGTGAGCCGTGCAACATACAGAAAGATTCGCGCGGGACTTTTCTGGGCATTCGTTTACAACGTCCTTGGAATGCCGCTGGCGGCGCTGGGCTTGTTGAGCCCGGTGATCGCCGGGGCGGCGATGGCCTTGTCATCGGTAAGTGTGGTCTCCAATGCGTTGCTGCTGCGTCGGTGGCGTCCGGCACCGGTAAGGAGTGCATAATGGCGTCGAACGGAATGATGACCATCGGCGAGGCGGCGAGCCGATCAGGGGTGGCGCCAAAGACGATCCGCTTCTACGAAGAGGCAGGGATTATTGCCCGGGCAGCCCGTGGCGAGAACCGCTATCGCACGTACAACGATGCGGATGTGCAGACGCTCCGCTTCATCCAGTGTGCGCGAAGCCTGGGGTTCTCACTCAAGGAGGTCGCCGATCTCCTGGCGCTTTATCGCAATCGGCGGCGTGCGAGCCGCGAGGTCAAAAAGCTCGCGTTGCAGCACGTCGCTGATCTCGATCGAAAAATCGCCGAGATGACGGCGATCCGGAACACGATTGCCGGGTTAGCCAAGCGGTGTCACGGCGATGAGCGGCCCGAATGTCCGATTCTGGACGAGCTCGAAGCGCCAGGTCGTAGTTTTCTGCCGCCCAAAAGAGACCGGATGATTGCCCACAAGGCCAGCTAAGGACCTGTCGAATGACCAGCGCAGCAAAGACGGCTTCTGCCACGGAATTCGCCAACACCCGTCCGGATATTGACGAAATTGTCCCGCCAGGAGGACTGGTCGTAAAGGGACTGCCCGCCGCTGGACGACTTCGGATCGTCGATCTTGAAGGGCAGCAGTCGGTCGACTTTCTCTGCCTCAACGGCAAGAACCTCAACGACCGCTACAATGCCGCCAACACCCTCAAACTATCGCAGAGCATCTACCTATCGACCGGCAGCGTGCTTTACTCCGACAGGGCCAAGCCCCTTATGACAGTCGTGGCCGATACCGTCGGACGTCACGACACCATCGCTGGCTGTTGCAGCCGGGAGATGAACCTCCTGCGGTATGGCGTCGATCATACTCCGAATTGCCGGGACAATTTTCTAAAAGCCTTGGGGAGCCTCGGGGTGTCTGACCCAAGCGTACCCGCGAACGCCAATTTTTTTATGAATGTGCCTGTTGAAGCTAACGGACGTGTCACCATTGCGGACGGACTTTCTAAAGCCGGGGATTATATCGAATTGCGCGCCGAGCAGGACGTTGTAATCATCGTTTCCAATTGCCCGCAGGAACATAACCCCTGCGCTGGCGGCAAGCCGACCCCCATACAGATCATGGCATGGTTTGCATGACGGGCAGCCCGCCATCAATTACCCGGGGGACGAGGTCGACCCACGGTCGGTGGTCTCTGCCAGATACGCCGGCATGTGACGCGTGACCACGCGCCTGCTTCCGGCCATCAGCTTCGAACACGTCACGCGTGTCTTCCCGCGCACGGACGGGCAGGAGATCACCGCGCTACGCGATCTCTCGTTTGCCATTCCGAAGAATGAATTCGTCGCCTTCGTCGGACCGTCGGGGTGCGGGAAATCGACGGTCCTGCGGCTGATCGCGGGGCTGATCGGGCCGACGCGCGGCCGGGTTGCCATCTACGGCGGCACGGTCGAAGAGCCGCCGGACATGGTGGGTATCGTGTTCCAGCGTCCGACCTTGTTGCCATGGCTCGACATCCTGGCAAACGTGACCTTCCCGATGCGCCACAAATATGGCCGCGTCACGGAGACGGAGCGCAAAGTGGCGCTCGAGCTGCTCGAGCTCGTGGGACTGAGCGACTTTGCGCGCAGCCGGCCCGACGAGCTCTCCGGCGGCATGCAGCAGCGCGCCGCGATCGCCAGGGCACTGCTGCTCGACCCCGACATCCTGCTCATGGATGAGCCGTTCTCGGCGCTCGACGCGCTGACACGCGATGAAATGGCGTTCGAGCTGCTCCGCATCTGCGCGCTGCGGCCGAAGACCGTGGTGTTTATCACGCATTCCATTCCCGAGGCGGTGCTGCTGGCCGACCGCATCGTCGTCATGACGCCGCGTCCGGGAACGATCGCCGAAATCGTCGATAATCCGCTGCCGCGGCCGCGCAACATCGATACGCTATCGGATCCCCTTTACAATGAGCTTTCGACTCGCATCCGCAATACGGTCTTTACGCGCCGAGCCGCCTGAACGGCGTCCCGCGTCCCGCTTGTGGCTGAAGCGGCTCGTCGATCGGCTCGCTCCGGTGCTGACCATGCTCGGCATCCTCGTCCTATGGGAGATCGCATGCCGCGTGTTCGCGTTGCCCGAGTTTCTGCTGCCATCGCCGAGTGCCATCATGCGCGCAGGCCTGACGATGTCGCCGGGCGAATGGCTCGGCCATATCGGCAGCACCCTGAGGGTCGCCTTGATCGGCTATGTCGCATCGATCCTCATCAGCCTTCCGCTCGCGGTCGCTCTGGCGCTCTCGCCGCTGCTGTCGCGGACCGTCTACCCGATCCTGGTCGTCGTCCACTCGACACCGATCGTGGCGGTTGCGCCGATTATCGTGGTCGCGCTCGGGGTGGGAGATCTGCCGCGTGTCGTCATCACGGGCATCATCTCATTTTTCCCGCTGGTCATCTCGACCGCGACGGGAATTCTAGCGACTCCGGACGAGCTGATCGAGCTGTCGCGGTCGCTGCGGGCGACGCGAGCGCGCGAGATCACCCAGATCCGCCTGCCCTATGCGGTGCCTTACATCTTCAGCGCACTCAAGATATCGATCACCTTGTCGGTCATCGGCGCCGTGGTGGCGGAGTTCGTCGCCGCGGAGCGGGGACTCGGCTACGCCATCCTGTTTTCGACCTCGACCTTCAAGATCCCGCAAGCCTTCGCCTGCCTGGCGGTCCTCGTGCTGTTGTCGCTGACGCTGTTCCGTCTGGTGGTCTTTGCGCAGAACCGGCTGTTTCCGTGGAGCGTGCCGCGTGAAAAACGCGGCTGACGGGCTATGGGGCCGACCCTCGCGGGATCGAACATTGGGAAGGCTGGTCGGCTATCGCTTTGCGGGTCCGCCAATCGGGCTGACCCTGAGGCGATCACCGTGTTGCATGCCAGGCATCCATGGTCCATGGCCGGCACCTAGCCGCTGCCGGACGCCTCCTCTCCACGGACAAGGGGGCCGCCACCGGTGGCCCCCTTCCCTTCGCCATCAGACCTCGGACAACTCGCCCCGCTTGATTCGGGCGACAAGGTCGTTCCACTCGGTGTGCTTCAACCTCACGGTGTTCTCGTCCTCGCCGATAGTGACTCCCTCATCCGAAATCTCGACCGACGGGCATTCGCCGCAAGCCGGGCAGAGCGTCACTTTGATCCGTTCCATGACTTACCTCCTATTGTGGACACATCCGAGAGCCTACAGTCCGTAGCTACGTCCGGAGTCAAGCGCTGTGAGTGGGCTTGTTCATCGCGAGAGGTCGATCGAGACGAAGAGCCCGAACCAGATCGACCAAGCCCCGAGACCGGTGAGCAACAAGCCTGTCCAGACGGGAAGCCGCCCGGATAGCCGGACAAGGCTGTCCAGCATCCGTTGTGCCGGCGCGAAGAGCACGGCGATGAGAAGCGGCAGCGATAACGCAAGGCCGAACAGCCCGAGCGACACGAAGCCGGCGCCGAGCGCGCGGCCGGCCGTCGCACCCGCCGCGGCGGCCCCAAGGAGTGCCAGCAGGAGGGGGGCGGCACAGGCCGGGATGTTGAGTCCGAACAAAGCCCCGAGGGCCACGGAGCCGCGCCGGCTCGACAGGCGCGCGAGGCTCGGCCCGATCGTATGCATGAGCCATCCCGCCCGGCCGATGAGATACACGACCCCGATGACCAGATAGAGCACCCCCAGAACGACCCAGGCGGTGCGTTGGAAGCCGAGAAACGCCGACCCCACGCCGGCGGCGATCACCCCGAGAAGCCCAATGACCACGGCGCGCGTCAGCGCAAACAGGCTCACCTGGGCGATCCGGGCGGCCGGGGCATATCCCTCCATCACCTTGATGAACACCAGCGTCGAGCCCAGCGAGCACGGCTCGACAAACCCGAACAGGCCAAGGCCGATCGGCAACAGCACCCAATCGACGGATGGATTGCCGGTCATTCCCCGGCATCGGCGACGCGGAACCCGACCCGCTCGACGATCCCGACGAATTGCTCCCGTGTCGCTCTTTTGGGATCGAACACGACGCGTGCGCTCCGCGCCTTGAATGTGACATCAGCCTTCGTGACACCCGGCTCTGCAAGCAACGCGCTTTGGACGGTCTTGGCGCAAGCGTCGCAATGCATACCGGCAATGTTGAGGGTGATCGTTTTCATCGGGGGCTTCCGTCGGGGTGAGAGTATTGCCGGGCCGTCGGCGCGGTCTGTCTTCCCGCGTCCGGGCGGATGTTCGATCGCTTCCAGGATCGAACAGCTCCGGACCATGCCGTGCCGCGGACATGCCGCAAGCACGGTCTCGAGCGCATGGCGAATGGTCTGCAGGCGCTCGATCTTGGAAACGACGTCCTGCAGTTTGTTTGAGGCGCGCTCGAAGACCTTCGAGCAATCCACGTGTGGGTTTGCCCGGAGAGACAAGAGGTGGTGGATCTCCCGGAGCGTGAATCCGAGGTCTTGCGCCTGCCGGATGAACCGGATCCGCTGCACGGCGTCATCCGGATAGGTCCGGAAGCCGCGTTCCGGCCGCCGCGGCCGCGCCAGCAGCCGCTTGCGTTCGTAGAAGCGGATCGTCTCGACGCCGACCGCGGCCCGCCGCGCCAGCTTTCCAATGGTCAGTCCGATCATCGATCGCCCTCGGTTGCGCCGATAGTCTAAACTCCGTACCGAACTACGGAGTCAACCCGGCGCGCCTATTGTCCGTGACGCCGGACTCCGCGATCGCGGCGGGGACATCATTTCTGCGCTTGCGCATTGAGCCGCGCCTGACGGGCGCGGACATCCTCGGGCCACGCGCTCTTGATGTACGCAAGCACGGCCCAGATCTCGTCATCGCTCAGCTTCCCGCCGAAGGCCGGCATGTCGCTTTGGTAACCGGGCGGGGCGAATGGTTGCAGGCCGAACTTGGTCATCTCGAAGATCTGCTGATCCGGATGGTGCCAGGTATGACCGCTCTCGTCGTGCGGCGGGGCCGGCAGCCGGCCGTCGGGCTTGCGGGTCCGCCAGTCGGGTTGTCCCTGCAGATGATCGCCATGGCAGACCGCGCAATTGTCGACGTAGACGCGCTGCCCGCGCGCCACTTGTTTGGCGTTCGTCGGGTCGGCGTCGTGCACGCCAAACAATCTGTCGCCGGCCAAGAGATAGACCCCGGCCGGGATGACGATCGCGAGCGCGAGCGCGGCCAGACTAGTGCGGCGGCGGGTCATCCGCACCCATGTTGGATCGTCGTGCTGATCTCCTCGGGTGCGGCGAAGATCACGTCGCCGCGGTCGCCCATCATGCCGGCGCGGACGAGCGCCGGGGCGCCCTTCGGCGGACCGTCGCCGCTGGAATCCGTCTTGAGGCGCAGGTTGCGCTCCCAGAAATCATGCGTCTCGCCGTCCGCCGTGACCACGTGGTAGCTGTCGCGGCAGTAGCGGATCGCGGTCACGCGTAGCGCGGGTGTGGCCTGTTTGAGGTTGGGGACACGGCCGCCCCCCATCATGCCGCCCATCCCACCCATGCCGCCGCCTTGCTGCGCCATCGCGGGCGGTGCCGCACCGCGCGCTGCAGCACTCTCCAGAAAGGCGATCAGATCGGCCCGGGTTCGGGCATCCGTGATGCCGGGGATGGTCATGTGATTGCCGGGAATGACCCGTTCAGGCTCCGCGAGCCAGTCCTCCAATGTCTTGGCGTCCCAGGTGACCTGCGCCGATTTCAGCGCCGGCGAATAGCGGTCAAAGCTTTCCAGCGTCCCCGCCTTGCGGCCGAAGAGGCCGGCGAGGCTGGGGCCTATCATGTTTTTGTTCGGCTCGAGCGAATGGCAGGCCGCGCAGGCGCGGAAGGCCTGGGCGCCGCGGCGCGCGTCGCCCGGCTGGGCCGCAGCGGAGCCGGCAACAAGGGTTGCGCCGATCAGCGCGGCGATCGCGACGCTGAAAAACAGGTATTTGACTAGCGCCGCGACCGCGAGCACCAGCACGATCACAACCAGAAGCCCGACTAAACCCATGCCCCACATCATCCAGCCATGCATCATGCCGTGCATCATGTGATCCATGGTCGCCTCCAATGTGCATTACGAGACCCAGCGTCATTCGGCCACCCCAAGGAGGGGGTCCTCGGCTGCCGTGGCATGAACACCAAACCCGAACATCAAACCCGCTCTGGACATAGCGTATCTCAGCAGCATGCCGGGCCGTCCCGAGGTGCCATACGACAGATCCCTGAGTAACACTCGTCCGTTTGCCGATAACTCTCAGAACAGCCAGGTCACCCTGGCCACCGACGTGATTATCCAGTTCTGATCTGTTCGCGCGTTTCGTACATCGCAAGACGGCCGAACCGCCGATCCGGCCGTCTTTGTTTCAAGCGCCACGCTGGGTCAACAATCCGCGTTGTCGTTGGATTGCTCTTCGCCCCGACTGGGCCGGTGCGCATCCCGGCTTACTGGCGGCTGTGATGTCTCGACATGAAGCGGCACGAGTCCATGGATGACCTCCGCCTCTTCTGGAATCTTCGCCGTTATGTCGAGCAACCAATCACCGGCCATTGGCACGTTGATCGTGAACTCCAGGGTGCCGGACGTCCGACTGGCCTGCACGCTTCCATTCATGGAACTCATGCCGTTCATGGGCATTTTCAAGCCAGTCCCAACGACCATTGCGTCTCTGATAACCTTGTTTGTCGGCAGATGAATGAGTCGAATGGCGACGCGATTCCCTCGACTCGGTTCCACGATTGGCGACACGGCCTCGAACCGATAATCCTTTGGCGCGGCAAAAGCTCGCGTCATCGACATCGCCATCGTCAGGGCCGCTGCCATCGAGGTCATAAACCGACTGCGCATGACGAACTCCTTCAATGCCAACTGATTTGGTCTGTCGCCACGCTTGAAAGCTCACCGCTTGTTCGGGTTCGGCGCTGGAGGTGCCCCTTGCGAATTCATCATCTTCGCGCACTGGTCCATCATCTGATTCATGTCGCCGGGCATCTTCATCCCTTTGTCCTTCATCATCTTATCGCAATCCGCCATCATCTTGTTCATGTCGCCATTCCCCGTGGAGGGATTGGTCCGCTGCATCATGCCGCCCCCTTGCATCGTTCCTGGTCCCATGGAGCCCTGAGGCGCATTGGGCATTTGGGTCTGGGCGAATAGCGTCGGGATGCTGATGGCGGTGGCAACCAACGCCGCCGACGTGGCGGTGAGTATCGTCTTCGTGTTCATGATTTTACCTCGCTTGTTGGGGTTGGCTTCATCGGACCCGGCTTTGTTGTATTTTTCTCGGCGCTTGATCGACGCTTCCGCAAGCTTGTGCCGGGTAGGATGCGGTGCGCGGACGACGCATGTCTGTCCCCCTCAATCTCCGCCGTGGGGCCGGGAAAACCGCCGGATCGGCGCAAGCTCGGCGACCTCCCGAATCGGCTCATCCGTACTCCGCTCTGCCCGACGAATGCCGCGCGATTTGACGACCGCATAGATCGCGGGAATCACGAGAAGCGTCAGGAGCGTCGAGGAGATCATGCCGCCGACCATCGGCACCGCGATGCGCTGCATGACCTCGGAGCCCGTGCCCGTACTCCACAGGATCGGCAGCAGACCCGCCATGATGGCGGACACCGTCATCATCTTGGGACGAACGCGCTCGACCGCACCCTCTCGGATCGCGTCGTAGAGGTCGCTGCGGGTGATCTGCCGTCCCTCCGCCCGGCACTGCTGGCTGACGGCCGTGAACGCCTGATCGAGATAAATGAGCATCACCACGCCGGTCTCCGCCGCCACGCCCGCCAGCGCGATGAAGCCCACCGCCACCGCCACGCTCATGTTGAAGCCCATGAGATACATCAGCCACAGTCCGCCGGTGAGCGCGAACGGCACCGACAGCATGACGATCAGTGTCTCGGTGAACCGCTGGAAGTTGAGATACAGCAGGATGAAGATGATGAAGAGCGTCAGCGGCACGACGGTCTGGAGGCGCGCCTTGGCCCGCTGGAGGTATTCGAACTGGCCGCTCCACTCGACGTGATAGCCGGGCGGGAGCTTCACCTGCTCGCGCACGGCGCGCTGCGCGTCGGCGACATAGCCGCCGAGATCGCGGCCCTGCAGGTCGACGTAGATATAGTCGACGAGCTGCGCGTTCTCGGTGCGGATCGAGGGCGCTCCTTGGCTGATGCTGATTGACGCCACCTCGCCCAAGGGAATCGCCGTGCCGTCGGGCATGTTCACCAGCACGTCGCGCCCGATTGCTTGCGGATCGTCGCGCAGGCCGCGCGGATAGCGCACGATCACCCCAAAGCGCTCCCGGCCTTCCACGGTCGTCGTCACCGTCTCGCCGCCGAGGGCGGTCTGCACGATCTCCTGGATGTCGTTGATGCGCAGCCCGTAGCGGGCCAGAGCCGGACGATTCGCCTCGATGTTCACGTAATAGCCGCCGGTCACCCGCTCGGCGAACGCGCTGGTCGTGCCGGGCACGGTGCGGATCACGCTCTCGATCTGCTTGGAGAGCCGGTCGAGCTGATCGAGGTCATTGCCGTAGACCTTGACCCCGACGGGGGTGCGGATGCCGGTCGAAAGCATGTCGATCCGCGCCTTGATGGGCATGGTCCAGGCGTTGCTGACACCCGGGAACTGCAGCGCCTGGTTCATGTCGGAGACGAGCCTGTCCACCGTCATGCCGGGGCGCCATTCGCTCTCGGGCTTGAGGTTGATCACGGTCTCGAACATCTCGGTCGGGGCCGGATCGGTCGCGGTGTTGGCCCGGCCGGCCTTGCCGAACACCGAGTCCACCTCCGGGAAGCTCTTGATGATCTTGTCCTGGGTCTGGAGCAGCTCGGCCGCCTTGGTGATCGACATGCTGGGCAGGCTGACCGGCATGTAGAACAGCGTGCCTTCGTTCAAGGTCGGCATGAACTCGCTGCCGAGGCGCGCCATCGGATAAGCCGAGGCCCCGAGGATCAGCACCGCCAGCGCAATGGTGAGGAACCGCCAGCGCAGCACGACCTCGATGACCGGCCGGTAAACCCAGATCAGGAACCGGTTCAGAGGGTTCCGGCGCTCCGGCATGATCCGCCCGCGCACGAACAGCATCATCAGCACGGGGACGAGAGTCACCGACAGGAGCGCCGCCCCGGCGAGCGCGAAGGTGTAGGTGTAGACCAGCGGCTTGAACAGCCGACCCTCCTGCGCCTCCAAGGTGAACACCGGAAAGAACGAGACGGTGATGACCAGCAGACTGAAGAACAGCGCCGGGCCGACTTCGGTCGCCGCCTTCATCAGGGTCTCGGTTCGGGACGCGCCGGGCGGCGCCCGCTCGAGCCGCTTGTGCGCGTTCTCGATCATGACGATCGCCGCGTCTACCATCGCGCCGATGGCGATCGCAATGCCGCCGAGGCTCATGATGTTCGACGTGATGCCGAGGACGTGCATGACGGTGAAGGCGATCAGCACGCCCACCGGCAGCATGATGATCGCGACCAGCGCGCTGCGGGCGTGCAGCAGGAACACCATGCAGACCAGCGCCACGATCGCGCTTTCCTCGAGGAGCGTGTGGCGGAGGGTATCGATCGCCCGGTAGATCAGGCTCGAGCGGTCGTAGACCGGCAGGATCCGCACACCGTCGGGCAACCCGGCGGCGAGCTCGGCGAGCTTGTCTTTGACGTTCCTGATGACGGTGAGCGCGTTGGCACCATCGCGTTGCAGGACGATGCCGCTCACCACCTCGCCCTCGCCGTTGAGCTCGGTGAGTCCGCGCCGCTCATCGGGTCCGAGCTCGACCCGCGCCACGTCCTGGAGCAGCACCGGGGTGCCGCGCTCGGTCTTGAGCACGATCTGGCGCAAATCGTCGACGCCGCGCAGATAGCCGCGACCGCGCACCATGTACTCGCGCTCGCTCATCTCGATGACGCGGCCGCCGACATCCATGTTGCTGGACCGGATCGCATCCGTGACCTTGGAGAGCGGAATGCCGTAGCCGCGCAGCTTCGTCGGATCGACGACGACCTGGTACTGCTTGACGAAGCCGCCGACGCTGGCGACCTCGGCCACGCCTTCGGCCTTGGTGAGCTGGTAGCGGACGAACCAGTCCTGGATGGTGCGCAGCTCGGCCAGCGTGTGACGTGCGCTCACTACGACGTACTCATAAACCCAGCCGACCCCCGTCGCGTCGGGACCGAGCGAGGGGGTGATTCCGGACGGCAGCCGCTTCTGGGCGAAATTCAGATATTCGAGCACGCGGCTGCGCGCCCAATAGATGTCGGTGCCGTCCTCGAACACGACATAGACGAACGACACGCCGAAGAACGAGAAGCCGCGCACCACCTTCGAATGGGGCACGGCCAGAAGAGCCGTGGTCAGCGGATAGGTCACCTGATCCTCGACCACCTGCGGCGCCTGGCCCGGGTACTCGGTATAGACGATGACCTGCGGGTCGGAGAGGTCGGGGATCGCATCGAGCGGCGTGCGCAGCACGGCATAGACGCCGGCCGCGACGACGAACACCGTCGCCATCAGGACCAGCAAGACATTGCGGCCCGACCAGCTGATGATCGAAGCGATCATGGGCGACCTCCGGCCGCGGGTGCGGCCGTCTCATTGGGGGCCGCGAAGGCATTCAGGGCCGCTCGAAGGTTGCTTTCGGCATCGATCAGGAAGTTCGCGCTGACCACGACCTTCTCGCCCGGCTCGAGGCCTGCCAGCACCGCGTAATAACCGTCGCCGTGCGCGCCGAGCTTCACCTCGCGCGGCTCGAACCGGCCCTCGCCGCGGTCGATCAACACCGTCTGCCTGGTGCCGCTGTTGAGCACCGCCGATTCCGGCACCGCGAGCACCGGACCGGCGCCAACCGCGGCGTCGATCACCACATTGGCATACATGCCGGGCTTCAGCCGCCCGTCGGGGTTCGCGATGACGACCCGCACCTTGCCGGTGCGCGTGTCCTGCATCACGGTCGGGTAGATGAAATCGACCGTCGCCGGAAAGGTCGCGCCGGGATAGGCATTGACCGCGACCTTGGCCACCTGCCCTTCGCCCACGGCACCCAAGTCCTGCTCGAACACCTCGGCCATCAGCCACACGGTCGAGAGGTCGGCGATGCGATATAGAGGATCGCCCGCGGTGAAGCGCATGCCCTCGACGGCCGTCTTTTCCATCACCACGCCGTCGGCCGGCGAACGCAAGGTCAGCGTGCGCGCGATCACGTTGTCGCGCTGCAGGCGCCGGACCTGATCGTCCGAAATGTCCCAGTTCCGCAGGCGCTGCAGCGATGCGTCCGCGAGCTGCTTGGCCGACGCGCGGATGTCCTGGCCGGCGCCGGCCATGTCCTGCAGCGCGCGCCAGGCCAGCGCGTATTCCTGCTGCGCCACCACCAGCTCGGGCGCGTAGATCTCCATCAGCGGCTGGCCGCGGCGCACGGTCTGCCCGGTCGCGTTCACGTGCAGCTTCTCGATCCAGCCGTCGAATTTCGTGTTGACGATGTACAGGCGGCGTTCGTCGGCCTGCACCGTGCCGACCGCCCGGATGGCACGTGCCAGATCGCGCATTTCGGCCGGCTCGCTGCGCACGCCGAGCGTCTGAACGCGCTCGCGGCTGATCCTGACAACCGGTCCGTCATCCCCGGCCTCATCTTCGTAGACCGGGATGTATTCCATCCCCATCGAGTCCTTCTTCGGCACCGGCGAGGTGTCGGGCTGACCCATCGGGTTCCGGTAATAGAGGACCCGTCCCTTGCCCGCCTTGATCTCCCTTCCTTGAGATGGTTGCGCCGACGCTTGTGGCGGCGGCGATGCGGGCTCGTCTTGGTCCTCGTAGACCGGGATGTAGTCCATCCCCATCGAATCCTTCTTCGGCACCGGCGAGTAGTCCGGCTTCCCCATCGGGTCCTTGTAGTAGAGGACAGTCCGCGGCGTGGCCTGGTTCACGGTCGATGGTGCGGCCATCGACATTGGTGCCTGCCGGCCCACCCAGTAACCGGCGCCCACGCCGACGATCAGCGCAACGGCGGAAATGATCGCGACCGCGATCGATCTGACTCCCTGACTTTTCATGTTTGCGAACTCCGAATCTTTGTCATGCGTCCGTTCGATCGCGCGCGATTTCAGTTGCGGCGCGGGCGGCCGCGCGTTGCGGCCGCCCGCGCCGGAGGCTAGTGGTCAGTTTTTCTGAATCGGAACCATCGCAACCGCAGGGCCGGATTCGCCCGGCACGGCGGCCTCTAGCCGGAGACTCCGGACCGCCTCTCGGGTGACGAGCCGATAGTTGCCCTGGCCGTCAGGAGTGAGCGGTGTCCGGCGCTGGACGATGAAGTCGGCCTTGGGATTGGGATGCTCCAGCGTGCGGTAAAAGACCTGCGCGTTGGAGATCGGCTGGCCGGACGGATCGATCAGCCGCACCGTGATGACTGAGCTTGCGCCGGTTTTCACGGGCGGCCCGACGATCTCGAACCTGTAGTCCGACGGCGCGGCGCTGGCCGGCCCGACGACTCCACCAATCAAAAGCGTTGCCAATGCGGTAGCCCTCAGGAGGGCGAAACGAGTGCTGGTCATGTTGTATGTCCTTGCCTTGGGGATCGGCTTTGGCCGCCGCGAGCAAGCGTGCGGCGTTCCGATCCACAGATGTCTTGGGATCTTCTCGACCGAACCTGATTTTCGGCTGTGCTCGGGCACGGACCTCAAACGAAGCGCGTGGTCACGATGACCATTTGCGCCCGCAGGCAGATCGATACCGTCAGCGAGCCGACGGATCAGGA
The DNA here is from genome assembly GCA_036394195.1 of Alphaproteobacteria bacterium. Lineage (GTDB taxonomy): Bacteria > Pseudomonadota > Alphaproteobacteria > CACIAM-22H2 > CACIAM-22H2 > DATJPD01. The sequence goes on from DASWFO010000062.1 coordinate 20,763, forward strand.
GACGGGCCGCTAAGGCCCGTCGGATCACGCGGCGAGGATAGGAGGCGCCAGTTCCGGCTTGGGCGTCCGTCCGGCCATGTCGACGCCGACCAATTGGTAGCGCAACGCCGGGGGATCGACTTGCGCCGTCTGGATCGCCGACGGAAGGCCAAGGAGCTCGATGCAGCCTACGCTGTTCATGCACTGCTCCGACATGGCTTTGCACGGCATCGGCATGCTGGGACTGCCATCGCCCTTGGTTCCCGACGACTCTGTCGGACAGCCGGCAGAGGCAACACAAGTGCAGCCCAGAAACGAAAAGGAAAAGGCTGGCGTCAATCCGCCGAGGGCGATGCCCATCGCCAGGAGAAAAGCCAGGAAGCGCTTGTGCATCGGATTGTCCATGACGCTTCTTCGAGTTGGGAGCGGGTGAGGTGACTATCAATCCCGCCCCCTGTTGGACACAGTGTCGTGAACGGGGCTGTGTCGCGGTGCAATAAATGTATGGTCAGTCCGTTTGAGCGCTTCGTAGGTCGCCCCCGACCAAACGCTCGACATCGCGATCGGGTTTCCCCCGCTCGAACGTCGCGCGCCGCGGCGTCCCCTGAACTGCATGAATGTCTTGAATGTCACAGCCGGTCTCCGATCGTCTTCTCGATGTCGGCCAGCAGCATCCGCTCTTCGGCCTGCACTTTCAGCAATTCGAGGCGGACCTCCTGGACGCGGTGGGCCGCTTCCAGCACGGAAGTGAGGTCGCCGCGGCCGAGCTGATAGCTGCTCAATGCCGAGCGGTATGCCGCGTCGGTCTGCGGCTGCAGGGTGGTCGTGAGCAGCGCTTCCGTCGTCTTGGCCGCGTCCAAGCCGGCCAGCGCATCTTCGAGGTCGCCCTGGAGCTGAAGCAGCGACGCGTCGAGCCGCGAGCGCGCTGCTCCGGCACGTGCCGTGGCCTCACGCGCCTGGGCTTCGCGGAGTCCCCATTGCAACGGCACCTTGAGGCCGACTCCCGCATAGAGGCGTGGCCCGATATCGGGCAGGCTGCTCTGGCCAAGCGTCACGGTGACGTCGGGATACCAGCTCTTGTCGACCAGCCGGCGACTGTCTTCCGCCGCCGCGATCTCGGATGTGGCTTCGGCCAGCATCGGATTGTTCCGCCGGGCGCGGTCGACGAGGTTCGCAATGCGCAGCGCTTCGGCGCCAGGGAGCGGCGGCAACGCAATCGGATCGGTGAGCGGCGAGCCCGGCGCCCTGGCGAGCAACGCGTTGATGCGACCTTGCGCCGTCCGCTTCTCACGCTCCAGATTCGCGAAGTCGAGGTCGACCCGGCTGCGTTCGACCGCACTGCGGATGGCATCGGCCTGCTGGCCGAGGCCCTGCCCGTAACGCCGCTGCGCCGTCTCCGCGACGGCATGCAGGAGGGCATGCGTGTCGTGGGTCACCTCGACCGCATGCGTCGCCCGCCAATATTGAGCGAACACGGTCTTGACCCGCGCATCGAGCTCCACGGCCGCCGAGAGCTGGCGGCTGCGCGCCCCCAGCGCCTCGGCATTGGCGATGCTGCGCGCGAGGCCGCGCTTGCCCCAGAGCGGGAACGCCTGCGAGACGGTGGTCAGCGTCTGACGAAACCCCTCGTCCCGCGACAGGTTCAGCATCGGGTCTTCCAGCGCCCCCGCCGCCGAGGCTTTGGCTGTGGCCGCGTCCGAATCGAGTGCCCGGGCCGCCAGGGTCGGGTTGAGGCGGCGCGCCAAGGCGAGCAGCTCGTCGACCGTCGCGCCCGGCGGCGGGCCGGCTTCGGCCGCATGCGCCGGCAGGGCGCTCATTGGGGTGGCGGCCAGCGCCGCTGCGATGCCGACGGCGCGGCCGAACCGCAAGGCCGCCGCGGCAAGCCGATGGGCGCGCATGTCACTTCGGGACCGGAACGGTGACGGTGCCGCGCACCGCCTGCGGCTCGCCTTGCACCCGCGCCGACAGGGTCAGCCCCCAATTGCCCGGCATCGAGGGCTGCGCCTCGAACCGATACACGCCGGGCTCGGTCGCGGGGAGCGCCTTCACGGACCCGCCCATCTCCGCCATGCCGTCCGGACCCATGTCGAATTTGCTCTGAACGATGACGGCCCCGGGAACGGGCTTGCCGTCCGGAACATGGACTAGGCGGACGTTCACGAGCGTCGCGTGCGCCAACTTGGCCGGCGGACCGGCGAGCTCGAAGCGGTAGTCCTGCGGGGCGGCCATCGCCGGCACAAAGGGCAGCGCCAGAAGTGCTGCGAGAACGGCGTAGCGGCACCGAGCGGCCGCGCTCCGGCCGCGAATAACAACGGACATGTCTCTTCTCCTGGATCGCGTTGACGGACTCGGAACGGCGCCGTACGAGCGGCATCGTCCGAGCAGCCCCGCGGTGGTTCCGGCCATGCCGCTAAAAAGCGGCGCGGCCCGAACTTCGGCGGGCTTTAAGCGGAATTGCTCAGCTCAGCGCCCTGCCGCACGGCAAGGGGCTGTGCCGGTCAAACGCGCGATCGCGGAGGAGAAGGATCGGGAGAAACGGTGACGCCGGCCAGCGCCCGACTGGAGGTCCAGTAGCCAACATCGGCCCAGACGATCTCGGTGGCAAACGGCGTGGCCGTGGCGGGCAGAGCGCACATGACGATGCAGCTGAGGTCGCCGCTACAACCGGGCATCGGTATCGTCTTCGACGATCCGTCAGAATGCCCGGCCATGTCCATGTCCGTGCCCATCATCATGGCGCAGGGCTGCGCCGCCGCAGCCCGCCCGGGGAACAACGGCCCCAGCGCCGCCGCTACAAAGGCCAGCAACGTGAGGAGCGCCATGACGCGGGTCCGGAGGGACGCCATGAGCGGGAAGTTAAGCTCCTTCGGGCGATTTGGGAAGGTCCGGGGTACTCCCGCCCGCTCACGTCCATGTGACCCAGGCCATACCCAACAATGATTCCCGTAACCCACGTCATGTCGCGAACATACCCGGGAGCCGGAAAAACAGCCGCGCGGCTCGTCTCTGGTATCCGTCATGCCGGACTTGATCCGGCATCCATCGCGACGCTGCACATGCGCTGCGCCGCCGCGAAACGTCGGCGGGCGCGCAGAAGACTTGGGGACCCCGCATCTCGGCGTCGGGCAAAAGCCCGAGCGCCTGGTGCGGGGTGACGAGTGGGGTAGTGGCAGCGGTCGAGAGAACGTCACTCTGACCCTGATTTAACCACGTCATGTCGCGAACATGCCCGGGAGCGGGAAAAACAGCCGCGTGGCTCGTCTCTTATCCGTCATGCCGGACTTGATCCGGCATCCATCGCGACGCTGCACCATGGACCCCGCATCAAGTGCGGGGTGACGAGTGGGATAGCGGCAGCGGTCGAGAGAACATGACTCTGACCCCGATTTAACCCGATTTAACGGGCATGACGATATAGAGAGCGGTTCGACCTAATCGGAATCCGCTAAGACGCGTGGCTATTGATGGCGGTGATCGTGGCCGCCCGCCGAGGCACCATCGGCATACCCGCGCAGCGCGTCGTAGCGGGCGATCTGGTCGGCGGTCAGCACGTCGCGCGTTTCCAGATGCGCGGCGAGGTGGACGGCGCGCAGCCGGCCCTGGATCTCGGCGATCGCGGCGGTCGCGGCCGCGAGCCGATCGCGCGTGATCCGGCCGGTGGCGAAGTCCTGGTCGAGCGCTTGCTCCCGCTCCACAAGCTCGGCGCCGAGCGGCTTCGCGGCAGCGCTCATGCGCGCGAAGCTGGCCTGGATCGCGCCGAGCTGGTCTGCCGTGAGCGCGAGGTGGTCGCGGAGCTCCAGCGCGTGTGCCGGGCCGGGGTAGTGGTTGAGCTCGCCCGCCCGCGCCATGCCGAGGCCGCGCCCGGCCAGGAGATCGGCAACCTCGTCGTCGGACAGCGTCTTGATGGCGCGGTCCTGCTGGCCGGCATACGGCGACGCGGCATCGGCCGGGCGTGACAGCTGACCGGCCAACAGGACGGCCAGTGCGAGAAAGACCACCCGAAGAGTCATCGATTCCTCCTTCACAGCGAAACCCGGCGGAGCCGGAGCGCGTTGGTGATGACGCTGACCGAGCTCAGCGACATCGCCGCGGCGGCGAAGACCGGGCTCAGCAGCAGGCCGAAGACCGGATACAGCACGCCGGCCGCGATCGGCACGCCGGCGGCATTGTAGACGAAGGCGAAGAACAGGTTCTGCCGGATGTTGCGCATGGTCGCCGCCGAGAGCCGGCGCGCCCGGACGATGCCGGTGAGGTCGCCCTTGACCAGCGTGACGCCGGCGCTCTCGATGGCGACGTCGGTGCCCGTCCCCATGGCGATGCCGACATCGGCGGCCGCCAGCGCCGGCGCGTCGTTCACGCCGTCGCCGGCCATGGCCACCACCCGGCCCTGCTCGCGCAGCCTGAGCACGACTTTGGCCTTGTCCTCGGGCAGGACGTCCGCGGCGACGTCGTCGAGGCCGAGCTTGCGGGCCACGGCCTCCGCCGTGGTTCGGTTGTCGCCGGTGAGCATGACGATCCGCACCCCCTCGGCCTTCAGCGCCCGCACCGCCTCCGGTGACGTCGCCTTGATCGGATCGGCGATGGCGATGACGCCTGCCGCCTCGCCCCCCACGGCCATGAAGATGACCGTAGCGCCGTCGCGGCGCAGCTCGTCCGCGCGCGCCTCGAGGCCGCGTGCATCCAGCCTAAGCTCCGCGAAGAGCTTCAGATTGCCGAGCGCCACACGCTGTCCGTCGACGGTTCCGACGACGCCCTTGCCGGTCGGCGAGTCGAAATCCCGCGTCTCGGCCAGAGCCAGGCCGCGCTCGCGCGCCGCGGCGACGACGGCGGCGGCGAGCGGATGCTCGCTGCCGCGCTCGAGGCTGGCGGCCAGACGCAGCAGCTCCCGCTCGTCGAAGCGTCCGGCGGGCACCACGGCGACGACCCTGGGCTTGCCCTCGGTCAAGGTCCCGGTCTTGTCGACCACCAGCGTGTCGACGCTCTCGAAGCGCTCCAGCGCCTGCGCGTTCTTGATCAGCACGCCGGCCGCCGCACCCCGACCCATCCCGACCATGATCGACATCGGCGTGGCGAGGCCAAGCGCACACGGACAGGCGATGATCAGCACCGCGACCGCCGCGACCAGCCCATACCCATACGCCGGCGGCGGGCCCCAGATCGCCCAGCCGACGAAGGCGAGGACGGCGATCGCGATCACCGCCGGCACGAAATACGCCGCCACCTTGTCCGCCAGGCGCTGGATGGGTGCCCGGCTGCGCTGCGCTTCGGCGACCAGGCGGACGATCCGCGCCAGCATGGTGTCCGTGCCGACTTTCTCGGCGCGCATCACGAAACTGCCGGTCTGATTCAGCGTCCCGCCAATGACCTTCGCACCCGGCTCCTTCATCACCGGCATCGATTCGCCGGTGACCATCGACTCATCGACGGCGCTGCGGCCCTCGATCACCTGGCCGTCGACCGGCACTTTCTCGCCGGGACGAACGCGCAGCCGATCGCCGACCCCGACCGCGTCGAGAGAAATCTCCTCGTCCTGTCCGGCGCCCGTCACCCGGCGCGCGATCTTCGGCGCCAGATCGAGCAGCGCCCGGATGGCACCGCCGGTGGCTTCGCGGGCGCGCAGCTCCAGAACCTGCCCGACCAGGACAAGCACGGTGATCACCGACGCCGCCTCGAAATACACCGGCGTCTCGCCGTGTGGCCCGCGGAAGGCCGGCGGGAACAAATCGGGGGCCAGCGTCGCCACGACGCTGTAGAGCCAGGCGACGCCCGTTCCCATCGCGATCAGGGTGAACATGTTGAGGTTGCGCGACACCAGGGACGCCCAGCCGCGGACGAAAAATGGCCAGCCCGCCCACAGCACGACCGGCGTTGCGAGCACCAGCTGCAGCCAGTCGGACAGCGCCGGCGCGATCAGACGGTGGAGATCGAACAGGTGGCCGCCCATCTCGAGCCCCACCACCGGCACGCTCAGCCCGAGGCCGACCCAGAGCCGGCGCCGCATGTCGACGAGTTCGGGATTGGGCCCGGTCTCGGCGGTCACGTCGGCGGGCTCCAGCGCCATGCCGCAGATCGGACATGAGCCGGGACCGACCTGACGTATCTCGGGGTGCATCGGACAGGTGTAAATCGTGCCCGCTGGTGCCGCGGGAGCGACGGGTGCGGGGCTGACGTAACGCTGCGGATAGGCTTCGAACTTCTCGCGGCAGCGCGGGTTACAGAAGAAATAGGTGACACCGCCATGCGAGGCCTTGTGCTTGGCGGTGGCGGGATTCACGGTCATCCCGCAGACCGGATCCTTCGCCAAGGCCGGCGCCGGTTCATGCGCGTGATGGGCGCCATGGCCGCAATTGTGATCGTGACTGTGAAGGTGGTCCGACATGGAACAGCGCCCTTGAACTGGATACCCCCTAGGGGTATATTTAGACCCATGCGAAGCGAAGTCAAGGATGCCTGTGTATCGCGCCTGCGCCGCATCGAGGGGCAGGTGCGCGGTCTCGTCCGCATGGTCGAGGACGACCGCTACTGCATCGACGTCATCACCCAGGTCCAGGCCGTGCGCGCGGCTCTGAAGCGGGTCGAGGAAGAGGTGCTGAAGGACCACGTCGCGCATTGTGTCGAACACGCCATCCAGAGCGGCGACGCCAAGGAGCAGCGGAAGAAGGTGGCCGAGCTCATGGACGTGCTCGGCAAGGTCTGAGAGCGGTTCCCCGGACTCGTTCACCACGGAGACACGGAGATCACGGAGAAAGAGAAGAGAGCCGCGCGGCTCGTCTCTTATCCGTCATGCCGGACTCGATCCGGCATCCCCAAATCTTCTACGCGCCCGCCGGCGCCCAATCTCCTGCAGGAGGCGAAGCCCCCTGCGACCCCGGGCGGCGGCGCAGCGCAAGGCGACGCTGCACCATGGACCCCGCATCTCGGCGTCGGGCAAAGCCCGAGCGCCTGGTGCGGGGTGACGAGTAGGATAGTGGCAGCGGTCGCGAGAAAGTGATGCCCCGATTTTGACGCATTACTGCGGCGCAGCAGCGCCGTGATTTGCGACAAATGCCTAATGTTTCCGCGCGCCGCGCGCGGATGTAACGTAGCGCTCAGGTCGAGTCGTTGAAGACGACCGCAACATCGGAGCGAACATCATGGCTCTCGCGCCGCTCGAAGTGCTCATTTACGCGCTGGTGATCACCGGCCAGCCGGTGCCGGCGGAGTGCAATCTCCGTCCCGACAAGACCGTCGCCTGCAGCAACGGCGTCACCGCAGCCGCGACCGGCACCGGTGTCGGCATGGTCCTGAACGGCACGGTCAGCATTCAGCCGGCGCGCGACGGCAGCCTCTTGTTCAGCAACGGCATCACCGCCTCGCGCGGCTCCGCCGGGTGGATCCGGTTCTCCACCGGCATCGCGGCGCGCCGCGACACCTCCGGCTATCGCAACAGCTTTCTGGTCGCTCCCGATCTCGTCTGCACCGAGGAGAGCGAGACCAAGGCCAGCTGCAAGAAGCGGCCGGAGTAGCGCGGTTTAAGCGACTTCGATCGCCTTGGGTAGCCCCTCTCCGTGCGAAGCGGGGAGAGGGAAGGGCCCGCGCAACTTGCGCTGCGTTCGCGGCCTTCAAGGCCGCGGCCGGGCGCGAATAAAGACTTGGGCGGGAGGGTGAGGTGTATTGCCGCCTGCCCGATGTCGGACCCACCTCACCCGCTCGCTGCGCTCGCACCCTCTCCCCCCTAAAGGGCGGAGAGGTCATGAGGCAATCGCGGCCGGCTCTTACCTCGTCTATCGCGCGGCGGCCTTGTGGGTCAGGTTGTCGCGGAGAAATTTCGCCACCGCGTCGCGCGCCGCGGATTCGCCGTAGGTGTTATGTCCCTTGCCGCGCAACGCGACGTTCTGGAACCCGTTACGGGATTCGAACTTGTCGCCGCAGGTTCCCTTGATACGCGGCAGCCAGCGCATGAGCGAGTGCTCGTCATCCCACAGGATCGACAATACCGGGATCCCGGCCGGCAAGGAAATGTCCGGCACGCGCTGGCACGTCCAGCTGGAGATGATGGCGCCCCGAATCCCGCCGATCCGGCTCTCGCCCACCGCATCGGCGCCCTCGCTGAAGCCCATGACGAAGACGTTGGCCGGGTCCGCCCACGGGCTGGCCTTGATCTGCGCCAGCGCGTAGGCGAGCTCCTCGAGGCGCATCGGCATGACGGCCGGATTGCGCGCCGGCCAGCAGCTGGGCTCCTTGTTGGCCCGCGCGAAGCGGTCGGGTGCGACGACGATGAAGCCCTGGCTGGCGACATAGCGCGCCCACGGAATGTCGTTCTCCTGATTCATGCCGCCGCAGCCGTGCATGTAGAGCACCACCGGCCGTCGGCGGTCCGGCGGGAGCTTGTCGACGCCCATCGAATTCGGATCACCGGGAAGGAAGGCCATGGCCCCCGTCCAGCTCCGCGCCACATCGCTGTCGTCGGCCCGCGGGCGCGCCGACAGCATGAGCAGCGCCAGCAACGTCGCCGCCAACAGCACCAACTTCAGACTCGATCGAACCGACAAGACTCGCCTCCGTAGACTGAAAGCGTGATGCGCTGAAGATGGCGCGAGGCGAAGCGGCGGCTCAAGTGGCCAAGCGCATGGCCACAGGAAAGTCACGGCGGCCGCCGTCATCAAATCGCCGTAATCGGCGTGCGAGCCGGCCGCTCCGTCGTCAGCGCCGACATCAGGGCAGCTCAATCAGCCGGCGACGTCGATAACTGCAAACCCTTCCTTCCGCGCCGCCGCCCCCAGGCGATCATCGAGGGTGATCATTTCCAACGATGTGGGCCGCCGCTCGGCGGCAACGAATGCTGCTGATGCGAGTTGCAACGCATCAGCGGCGCGCAGCGAATGCACGCGAAGAAATCGGGTGGCCGTTTCCCGGAGAGTATCGCTCGGATCGATCTCGTGCCAACCAGCCGCAAGTTGCTCAAGCCGCCTAAACGCGAGCGTGACCGCCTGGGAGCCCAATCCACCGTCACGCTCGAGGCGGGCAAGCGCTGAGACGCACTCGACTTCGGATCCCCACCAGACGAGCATGGCGGGATCGTTCGTCGCGAGGGCCTGGCATCTCCAGCGATCAGAACGGCACGATCGCGGAGGCGTCCCAGAACCTCACCGACCCTCGCGCCGCTCTTCGATGAGGGCCTTCATGGCAGACGCGTTGCCCTTCGGGCGTGGAGGCTGGTCGGCGAAAAGGGACCGCGGCACAGTGGTGCGGCTTGGCCGTACCACGCCCTCCCGGATGAGCCGCGCCAGTCGACCATCATCTCCCGCCCTCAGCCCAGTGGTCACGGGCTCAAGGCGTGCCACCGGGCGTCCGCGATCGACGATCAGCACCGGCGAGCCCCCCTTGAGACCATCGATCAAGGCGCGAAGATTATTCTTGGCTTCGGTTATGCTGGCCTTCTTCATTAGCTCTCTCGATATAGACCTTCAAGATTTAATCGGCGTGCCTCCGCCGCCGCCTCTAGGCGTCGCGTCAGGTCGTCAGCTTCTTGATCGCCTCTTCGGCCGCCAGCTCCTCGCGCGCCCCGGTGGCGCGGCGCTTGAGCTCGACCTTGCCGGCGGCGACGCCACGCGGGCCGATCACCGCCTGCCACGGCAGTCCGATCAGATCCATCGTGGCAAACTTGGCGCCGGCGCTCTCCGTGCGGTCGTCGTACAGCACCGCTTTGCCGGCGGCCTGCAGCTTCGCGTAGAGATCGGCGCAGGCCGCGTCGCACTTGGCGTCGCCCGACCGCAGATTGATCAGGCCGACGTCGAACGGGGCCACGCTATCCGGCCAGATGATGCCGCTATTGTCGTGGCTCGCCTCGATGATGGCGCCGACGAGGCGCGACACGCCGATGCCGTACGAGCCCATCTCGAGCGCGATGGTCTCGCCGTTCGGACCGGCGACGGTCGCCTTCATGGGTGCTGAATATTTCGTGCCGAAATAGAAGATGTGGCCGACCTCGATGCCGCGCGCATCGACCAGCCGGTCGCCGAGCTTGGCCGCCGCGGCGGCGTCGTGCTTCTCGTCGGTCGCGGCGTAGAAAGAGGTGAAGCGGTCGACGGCCGCCTGCATCCCGGCCACGTCGTCGTAGTCGACGTCGACGTTGAGGAAATCCATGTCCAGGAACTGGCGGTCGACATGCACGGCGCTCTCGCCGGTCTCGGCGAGGATCTGGAATTCGTGGCTGAGGTCGCCGCCGATCGGCCCGGTATCGGCGCGCATCGGAATCGCCTTCAGCCCCATGCGGGCGAAGGTGCGCAAATAGGCGACGAACATCTTGTTGTAGGAATGCCGCGCCGCTTTCGCGTCGAGATCGAACGAGTATGCGTCCTTCATCAGGAACTCGCGGCCGCGCATGACGCCGAAGCGCGGGCGCACCTCGTCGCGGAATTTCCACTGGATGTGATAGAGGTTCTTCGGCAGGTCGCGATAGCTCTTGAGCGAGGCGCGGACCACCTCGGTGATCAGCTCCTCGTTGGTCGGGCCGTACAGCATGGGCCGCTCGTGGCGGTCGACGATGCGCAGCATCTCCTTGCCGTAGTCCTCGTAGCGGCCCGATTCCTGCCACAGCTCCGCCGGCTGGATGGTCGGCATCAGGAGCTCCTGCGCGCCGGCGCGGTCCTGCTCCTCGCGCACGATCTGCTCGACCTTCTTCAGCACGCGGAAGCCGAGCGGCAGCCAGGTGTAGATGCCGGCCGCGGACTGGCGGACCATGCCGGCGCGCAGCATCAGGCGGTGCGAGACGATCTGCGCCTCGCTCGGATTCTCGCGCAAGGTGGGCAGGAAGAACTGGGACAGACGCATAGGGCTCCTTGACACGCCGAGGGTGGCGCGCGCGGACTTTAATTGCCTGCGGTTCTTATTGCAAAGCGGTGGCAGACGGCAAAGCGGTGATGTTGCCGACCGCCGACGGTCGAGGATCAGCGCCGCAGCCCGCGCTGCCGGCAGGCCTCGGCGAGCGCCTTCTGCTCGGTATCGCCGATCGGCTGGCCGTTGAAATAGACCCGCTGGCCCTGGTCCGCGATGGTGATCTGGCCGACGCCCACGGCCGGCAGCAGCAGCCGGGAGTCGTTCCGAACCCCGTACTTCCGCAGGTCGGCGTAGACGTCGAAGACGTAGGTCTGCGGCATCTGGACCTGGGGCGGGGTCAGGTCGGCCGGTGCGACCGCCCGGCCGTAGACGTCCACCCCGGGGGTGTAGGTCACGTCCGGCGCCGGGTTGTGGGCGACCAGCTGGCGGCAGTCCTGCTCGCTGATGGCGACCTGCTGGGCGGCCGCCGGGGCTGCGCCCGGAAACGCCAAAAGGACCATGGCGGCGACGATCTTCCGCATATCCAAGTATAGCTCTATTTCAAAAACGCGGCGTTCTGGGGTGTTATATTTGTTTTATACGCATACGAATGAAATAAGTTTCGTGACAGCACGTTTGCGGATGGCTATAGTTTTCTTCCCTAAGGAACAACGCCAAGCAAACGCTGGCACGGACCAAGTTTAGGGAGCTGCGTCTCAAGTCCGGATCGGAAACGATCCGGACTTGTTTCGTTAAGGGCCCCCGCAAGTCCTTGGAATCGCCTATTTTTTAGGCAACCAGGTCAATAGCGGAACCCCTTGGCCGCAAGCCAGGGCGGCTTCAGGCGGGCGATTTTCCGCTGCACCGCGCAGTCCGCCCGGTGCGCGCCGGGCAGATAGCCGATGCTCATCAGGAACTCGCCGACGATCTCACCGCCGGTGAACTTGAAGGTCTGGCCGAAGAGCTTCACCCAGTCGGCCTTGCGGCGCGGATGATGGGCCGCGATCCAAGCGGCGAACGAGCCGTGGCTGTCGGCGAGGGCGCGGATGCGCCGCGCGTTCTCGATCGCGGCGGCGACCTTCAGCCGGTTGCGAACGATGCCGGCGTCGGCGAGCAGGCGGGCCTCGTCCCGGGCCGTGAAGCGCGCCACCTTCGCCACGTCGAAGTTCCGGAACGCCTTCCGGAAGGCGTCGCGCTTCTGCAGCATCAACAGCCACGACAGGCCGGCCTGGTTGATCTCCAGCACCAGCCGCTCGAACAGCTGATTGTCATCGTCCAGCGGAAAGCCGTATTCGGCGTCGTGATACGGCCCGTGGACCGGATGACCCGGTGCGATGTCGCAATAGGTCGAAGCCGCCCCACCCATCTCATGGCTCCCGGAAGGAGATGAACCCGGCGTCGATGAACCAGTAAAGCGCCGCGAAGAGCACGCCGGACACCAGCGTCGTCACGGCGAATTTCAGCACGATGCGCGGCTTTTCCGGCGCGCCCACCTGATGCCCCGGCTGCGGATTGTCGGCCGGCCGGACACCCCATGGCAGCACGGTGAACAGCACCAGCCACCACAACACGACATACACCATGATGCCGGTGGCGAGGCTCATGACGCAAAACTCGACGCGGCTTTGTTCCGAAGAGCCCACCTCACCCGCTCCCGGGGTGCAGGGGGCTTCGCTCCCTGAAAAAGATAAGGGGGCTCGCACCCTCTCCCCCCTAAAGGGCGGAGAGGGTTAGAGGGGTCCCCCCCCTCAAGGGGGGAGGGGCGATTTGAGTGGATCGCCTCCACGTTGCTCACGCCTGCTCGAGCTCGATCAGGGTGCCGCTGAAGTCCTTGGGATGGAGGAACAGCACCGGCTTGTCGTGGGCACCGGTCTTCGGCTCGCCGTCGCCGATGACGCGCGCGCCTTTGCGCTTCAGCGCATCGCGCGCCGCATAGATGTCGTCGACCTCGTAGCACACGTGGTGCATGCCGCCGGACGGATGATCGGCCAGGAACCGGGCAATCGGCGAGCGCTCGCCGAGCGGATGCAGGAGCTCGATCTTGGTGTTCGGCAGCTCGACGAACACGGTGGTGACGCCGTGCGCCGGCAGATCGACGGGCGGCGAGACCTTGGCGCCGAGCGTGTTGCGATACGTCGCCGCCGCCGCGGCCAGATCCGGGACCACGATGGCGACGTGATTGAGGCGTCCGATCATTGACCCTCTCCGCCCTTTAGGGGGAGCGGCAAGTACGCTCCGTTTCTTCCTTCGTCATTCCCGCGAAAGCGGAAATCCATGGTTCAGCGGCACGATGGATGCCCGCCTTCGCGGGCATGACGGAAAAGAAAACGTTCGTCGCAACCATCACGAGATATTAAACCCGCACCAGGTGGACGTCGACGACGGGGCGGCCGGGGCGGCGCTCGCGGATCGCCTGGCGGACGGCGCGGCGTACCGAATCCTCGACCCGCTCGTCATCGGCGTCGCGTCCGGCCTTGGCGACGCCCTCTTCGATCGCGGCGACGATCTCGCTGGCAAAATCGAGATCGGCTTCGGGATCGAGCAGGCCGGGGGCCGAGATCTTGGGCGTGGTCGCCAGCCGCCCCTTGCGGTCGAGCACCACCGTGGCGACCACCGCCCCGTTCCACATCAGGCGCGTGCGGCCGCGCAGCACCGAGCCGCCGACCGGCAGCAGGCGGTCGCCGTCGGCGGCGAGACGGCCGGCCGGGACGTGGTCCACGATCTCCGGCCCGTCGGGCGCCAGGCGGATCAGGGTGCCGTTCTCCGGCACCAGCGCGTATGGCACCTGGCAGGCCTTGGCCAGCTCGGCATGGGCCTGCATGTGGCGCTGCTCGCCATGCACCGGGATCGCGATGCGCGGCCGCACCCATTGGTACATGCGCGTGAGCTCGCCGCGCGCCGGGTGGCCGGACACATGGATCAACGGATGCGTGTCGTCGGTGATGATCTCGGCGCCGAGCCGCGCGAGCGCGTTCTGCAGCCGCAGAATGTTGCGCTCGTTGCCGGGAATGACGCGCGAGGAGAAAATCACCGTGTCGCCGCGCTCCAGAACCACGTGCGGATGCTCGTCCGCGGCGATCCGCGAGAGGGCCGCCCGCGCCTCGCCCTGGCTGCCGGTGCAGATCATGACCACCTTGTCACGCGGCAGGAATCCGGCGTCGCGCTCGTCGACGAACTGCGGCAGGTCCTGCAGGTAGCCGGTCTCCTTGGCCGCGTCGTGGATGCGCCAGAGCGAGCGGCCGACCAGGGCGCAGTGCCGGCCGTGTTGGGCCGCGGCGACGGCGATCGACTCCACCCGCGCCACGTTCGAGGCGAAGCATCCGACGGCGACGCGGCCCTGGCAGCGTCCGATCACCTCGATCAGCGTCTCGCGGACGGTCGCCTCGGAGCCCGATTCGCCGGGGCGCATGGCGTTGGTGGAGTCGCCGATCATCGCCAGCACGCCATCGTCGCCGATGGCGCGCAGCTTCGCATCGTCGGTCAGGTCGCCGATCAGCGGCTCGGGATCGATCTTCCAGTCGCCGGTGTGGAACACCGCACCGGCGGGGGTGCGGATCGCCAGCCCGTTGGGCTCCAGGATCGAGTGCGTGAGGGTCACCATCTCGAGATCGAACGGGCCGACGTTGAAGCGGCCGCCCAACGGCACCTCGGTGATCTCGACCTCGCCGGCAAAATCGGTCTCCTCCAGCTTGCGGCGGAGGAACGCGGCGGTGAACGGCGTCGCCCAGATCGGGCAGCGCAGCTGCGGCCACAGATACTGCACGGCGCCGATATGGTCTTCGTGCGCGTGGGTCAGCACCAGGCCGACCAGCTGGTCGCGGCGTTCGACGATGAATTGCGGGTCGGGCATCATCACCTCGACCCCGGGCACGCCGTCGTCGGCGAAGGTGACGCCGAGATCGACCATCAGCCACTTGCCGCCATATTCGTAGAGATTGAGATTCATCCCGATCTCGCCCGAGCCGCCGAGCGGCAGGAAATGCAGATAGGGACCCCGACCGGACCGCGCAGGACCGGACGGACGGGAGGCGTCGGCGCTCATGTCGGGGCTGCGCTGGGCCGGTTGAGCTTGTAGATGTCGACGAGTCCCTTGAGCGTCAGGTCGATATCGACGTGCTGGATGCACGGCGTCGCATCGGCGACCAGCGGCACCAGGCCGCCGGTGCCGATCACGGTCATCTTGCGCCCCCACTCGGCTTCGATGCGGCTGACCAGCCCTTCGATCAGGCCGATATAGCCCCAGAAGATTCCGGTCTGCATGGCGCCGACGGTGGTCTTGCCGATCACCTGGGCCGGGCGGCGGATCTCGATGCGCGGCAGCTTGGCCGCCCCCATATAGAGGGCTTCGAATGCCAGATTGATGCCGGGGGCGATGGCGCCGCCGCAGTAATTGCCGGCCTCGTCGATGACGTCGAACGTGGTCGCGGTGCCGAGATCGACGACGATTCCGGGCATCTTGTAGCGGTTGCGGGCCCCGGCGGCATTGGCGAGACGATCGGCACCGGCCTCCTCCGGCCGGTCGAGCTTCACCTGAAATCCGATCTTGACCGCCAGATCGCCGACCGCGACCGGCTCGCTCTTGAAATAGCGGCGGCACAGCGACACCAGGTTGAAGCTCGCCTGCGGCACGACATTCGACAGGACCACGCCGTCGATGTCGGCGAATTTCAGGCCTTCCAAGGCCATCAGATGCGTGAGCCACACCGCGTATTCATCGGCGGTCCGCCGGGGATCGGTCGAGATCCGCCACGCGGCGCGCCTGGTCTCGCCGTCGAAGGCGCCGAACACCGTGTTGGTGTTGTTCGAGTTGATGACCAGCAGCACGCGCGATTCCGATCCGAAATGGCCTAGCCGAAGCGGCCTAGCCGAAGAACACGTCGCCGGCGGTGATCCGCCGGACGTCGCCGCCCGGCGTCTCCGGCCCGAGAAGGAGGGCGCCGTCGGCGTCGAGGTCGATGAATGTGCCCTGCAGCGTCGACTTCGGCAACCGGACCGTGACCCGGCCGCCACGCCCCTTGGCGCGGGCCAGCCAAGCCAGGCGGATCGGCGCAAACCCCTCAGCCTGCCAGCGCGTTGTCCAATCGAGGAAATCGGCCGTAAAACCCGCCAGGAGGGCCTCGACCGCAACACCGTCCTGCTCCGACAATGCGGCGGCCGGAAGCTCGGTTCCCGCAGGCGCCGTGGCGACGTTCACGCCCAGGCCCAGCACCAGCCAGTCGAGCGCCGCGGCGTCGCTCTCCGCCTCGATCAGGATACCGGCGAGCTTCCGTCCGCCGAGCAAAACGTCGTTCGGCCATTTGAACGCCAAGTCCAGGCCGGGGGCGAGTCGGTCCAGGGCCGCGGCCAGCGCCAGGGCCGCGACGAAACCGAGCTCGGCGGCGCGGCCAGCCGGGCAGCCCGGCCGCAGGATCAGCGACAGGTAGAGGTTGCCTTCGGGCGAGATCCAGGTGCGGCCGCTCCGCCCCTTCCCCGCCGTCTGGGTCCGCGCCCACACCAGGGTCTTGTCGGCGGCACCGGCGCGCGCCAGGCGCTTGGCCTCTTCATTGGTGCTGCCGATGCTGTCGAGTGCGCTCAGCCGATAGGACGGCGGGAGGGTGATGTTGTTGTTCGTCACAGAATTTCCAGCCGGCATCGCGCTGACTCCCACCCCCCACCCTACCCTCCCCCGCAAGGGGGAGGGATTTCGATCATGCTTGCTGCCCTGGATCCCCGCCTTCGCGGGGATGACACGAGCATGCGAGGCGCATGCTCGTGTCAATTCTGAAACAGGGCGGCGGCGGCGACGGTGGCGGCGCCGATCAGCGGCGCCGGGTAGACGAAGAACAGCAGGGTGAACAGGGTGCCGATCGCCAGCACCGTGCCGAGCTTGCCGCCGATCGGCCGATCGAACGTGGTCGCCGGGTCGTCGAAATACATCAGCTTGACGATGCGCAGGTAATAAAAGGCGCTCACCACGCTGGTCAGCACGCCGATCACGGCCAGGATGTAGAGCCCGGCGGCGATGGCGGCCAGGAACACGTAGAGCTTGCCGAAGAACCCGGCGAGCGGCGGAACGGCGGCCATCGAGAACATGGCGACCGCGAGCGCCGCCGCCACCACCGGCTGCGTCTTCGCAAGCCCGGCGAGATCGCCGATCTCCTCGATCATCTGGCCGTTGCGGCGCATGCACAGGATCACCGCGAACGTGGCGAGGTTCATGAACAGATAGATCGCCATGTAGATGAGCACGCCGCGCACGCCGTTCTCGTCGCCGGCGGCGAGACCGACCAGGGCGTAGCCGATATGCCCGATCGAGCTGTAGGCCATCAGCCGCTTGATGTTGGTCTGGTTGATCGCGGCAAAGGCGCCGAGCAGCATCGACAGGACCGAGGTCACGATCACGATCTGCTGCCACTCGCCGACAATGGTGCCGAAGGGCTGGATCAGCACCCGCACCAGGAGCGCCACGGCGGCGATCTTGGGCGCGATCGAGAAGAACGCGGTCACCGGCGTCGGCGCCCCCTGGTACACGTCCGGCGCCCACATATGGAAGGGCGCCGCCGAGATCTTGAACGCCAGGGCCGCGGCAACGAACACCAGGCCGAAGATCAAGCCCAGCGGCGGATCGGCCGCCTGGTCGGCAACGATGGCCGCCAACGGCTGGAACGACGTGGTCCCGGCGAAGCCGTAGACCAGCGAGGCGCCGTAGAGCAGCATGCCCGATGCGAGCGCGCCGAGGACGAAATACTTGAGGCCGGCCTCGGTGGAGAGCGCGTGATCGCGCCGGAACGACGCGACGACGTAGAGCGCCAGGCTCTGCAGCTCGAGGCCCAGGTACAGCGCGATCAAGTCGTTCGCCGAGACCATCAGCATCATGCCGAGGGTCGCGAACAGGATCAGCACCGCGTACTCGAAGCGGCCCATGTCCTCGCGCTCGTTGTAGTCGATGGAGATGATCAGGGTCAGCGCCGAGCCGATCAGGATCAGGATCTTCGAAAACCCGGAAAAGGCGTCGCTGACGAACATGTCCGAGAACGTGTAGATGCGCTCGACCGAGCCGCCCGCCACCAGGACGCCGGCGATCGCCAGGATCGCAATCGCGATCCAGGACACCAACCGGGCGTTGGCCGCCGCGGCGACGCCGCGGCCGGTGCCCGCCGCCTGGTGCGGCCGCTCGCCCCGGAACACGCCGAACAGGAGCAGCAGCATCGCCGCCACGGCGACGAACAGCTCGGGCAGAGCCGGGCCGAGGAGAATGACGTTGCCGTTGTCGTTCATGGAGTCGTCTCCGCCAGCCGGGGCCGCGCGTCCGGCTTCGCCGGCGGCACGATGGTCTGCGCCGCCTGGTAGCGGCCGACCAGCGCCTCGACCGACGGCGAGAACACATCGAGGAAGGACTTGGGATAGATGCCCATCCACAGCACGACCAAGATCATCGGCGCGAAGATCGCCTTTTCGCGCAAGTTCAGGTCGAGGATGTTCTTGAGATCGTCGCGGACGAGCGGGCCGAAAATCACGCGCCGGTACAGATAGAGCATATAGGCGACACCGAGGATGGTGCCGATGGCGGCGAGGAAGGCGACCCAGGTGTTCACCTGGAACGCGCCGGTCAGCGCCAGGAACTCGCCGACGAAGCCGCTGGTTCCGGGCAGGCCGACCGCGGC
This sequence comes from Alphaproteobacteria bacterium, assembly GCA_036394195.1. Classification (GTDB taxonomy): domain Bacteria; phylum Pseudomonadota; class Alphaproteobacteria; order CACIAM-22H2; family CACIAM-22H2; genus DATJPD01. Next base: position 39,182 of record DASWFO010000062.1, read on the forward strand.
AAGCGTGAACACCATGAAGACGAAGGCGTAGACCGGCATGCGGTGGACAAGGCCGCCGTAACGGGCGATCTCGCGGGTGTGCATGCGGTCGTAGATGACGCCGACGATGAGGAATAGGGCGCCGGACACCACGCCGTGGCTGAGCATGTTGAACAAAGCACCCTGCAGGCCCTGCACGGTGCCGGTGAACGTGCCCATCGTGACGAAGCCCATATGCGCCACCGACGAGTAGGCGATGAGCTTCTTCATGTCCTCCTGCACCAGCGCCACCAGCGAGGTATAGACGATGGCGATGACGCTGAGCGCATAGACCAGCGGCGCGAAATAGGCCGAGGCCTCCGGCAGCATCGGCAGCGAAAAGCGCAGGAACCCGTAGGCGCCCATCTTCAGCAGCACGCCGGCGAGGATGACCGAGCCGGCAGTGGGCGCCTCGACATGCGCGTCCGGCAGCCAGGTATGGACCGGCCACATCGGCACCTTGATCGCGAACGAGGCGAAGAACGCCAGCCACAGCCAATACTGCATCGCGGCTGGGATCTGGGTGTTCAGCAAGGTCGGGATGTCGGTGGTCTCGGTGACGTAGTAGATGGCGAGAATCGCCAGCAGCATCAGCACCGAGCCGGCAAACGTGTAGAGGAAGAACTTGAACGCCGAATAGACCCGGCGCGGCCCGCCCCAGATGCCGATGATCAGGAACATCGGGATCAGCACGCCCTCGAAGAACAAGTAGAAGAGAATGAGGTCGAGCGCGCAGAACATCCCGACCATCAGGGTCTCGAGGATCAGGAAGGTGATCATGTATTCGCGCACCCGCACCTGGATCGCCTCCCAGCTGGCGAGGATGCAGAGCGGCGTCAGGAAGGTCGACAGAAGGACGAACCACAGGGAGATCCCGTCGACCCCCATCTGATAGGTGATGCCGAAGGCCGGGATCCAGTCATGGATCTCGACGAACTGGAAGTCGGCGGTCGTGGTGTCGAACTCGAGCCACAGCAGGATCGACAGCGCGAAGACGATCAGCGAGGTCCACAGCGCCGTCATGCGCGCGTTGCGTGCCACCACCTCGGGCGTCCCGCGCACGAAGGCGATGAACACGGCCCCGGCGACGGGCAGGAACGTGACGAGGGACAGGATCGGCCAGTTCGCGGTCATGGCGTCACCCGTGCAACATATACCAGGTGACCAGCAGGACGACGCCGATCAGCATGGCAAACGCGTAGTGATAGATGTAGCCGGTCTGGAGCGCCGCTGCCCGGCGGGCGAGCTTCAGGGTGTTCGCGGCGAGCGCATCGGGCCCCAGGCCGTCGATCACCGCCTCGTCGCCCTTCTTCCAGAAGCCGCGGCCCAAGCCGAACGCCGGGCGCACGAACAGCGCGTCATAAAGCTCGTCGAAATACCACTTGTTGAGCAGGAACTGGTAAAGCCCGGCGAAGCGCTGGGCGAGGCGCGCCGGGATCCGCGGATCGCGGATGTAGAACCCGTAGGCGAGGCCGATGCCGATCAGCCCGACCAGCAGCGGCGCCAATCCGATCCAGCCCGACAGATGATGGGCCGCCTCGATCGAGTTGTGCTGGGGCAGGACCAGGATCGACTCGCGCCAGAATTCGGCCGATTTCTCGCCGACGAAATAATCGTAGCCCAGCCAGCCGGAGAGAATGGCACCCGCCGCCAGGACATAGAGCGGGATCAGCATCACGTTGGGCGACTCATGCACGTGCTCCAGCACGTGCCGGTCGGCGCGCGGCTCGCCGTGGAAGGTCATGAACAAGAGGCGCCAGGAGTAGAACGCCGTGAACAGCGCCGCGACGATGCCGAGCCAGAACGCGTAGAAGCCGACCCCCGAATGGGAGGCGAACGCCGCCTCGAGGATCATGTCCTTCGAGAAATAGCCGGCGAACGGCGGAATGCCGGCGAGTGCGAGGCTGCCGATCCACATCATCGCATAGGTGATCGGGATGCGGTTCCACAAGCCCCCCATCTTGCGCATGTCCTGCTCGCCCCCCATGGCGTGGATGACCGATCCCGAGCCCAGGAACAGCAGCGCCTTGAAGAAGGCATGCGCGGTGAGGTGGAAGATCGCCGCCGCGTAGGCCGACACGCCGGCGGCGAAGAACATGTAGCCGAGCTGCGAGCACGTCGAATACGCGATCACGCGCTTGATGTCGTTCTGCACCAGGCCGACCGAGGCGGCGAAGATCGCGGTCGAGGCGCCGATCACGCAGACCACGGCGAGCGCACCGGGCGCGTATTCGAACATAGGCGACAGCCGCGCCACCATAAACACGCCGGCGGTGACCATGGTCGCGGCATGGATCAGCGCCGAGACCGGCGTCGGCCCTTCCATGGCGTCGGGCAGCCAGGTGTGCAGCGGCACCTGCGCCGACTTGCCCATGGCGCCGACGAACAGCAGAAGGCAGACCAAGGTCAGCGCATGCACGTCCCAGTTCAGGAAGTGGAGACTGAGGTCGACATGGGTCGGGACCGCGGCGAACACCTCATCGAACACCACCGTGCCGAACAGCGTGTAGACGCCGAAAACGCCGAGCAGGAACCCGAAATCGCCGACGCGGTTGACGACGAACGCCTTGATGGCCGCAGCGTTGGCCGACGGGCGGTCGTACCAGAAGCCGATCAGGAGATAGGAGCAGAGCCCCACCCCTTCCCAGCCGAAGAACATCTGCACGAAGTTCGCCGCCGTCACCAGCATCAGCATGCAGAAGGTGAACAGGCTGAGATAGGCCATGAAGCGGGGCACGCCGGGATCGCCGTGCATGTAGCCGACCGAATAGACGTGGATGGCGGTCGAGCAGACGCTGACCACGAACACCATCACCGCCGACAGCGTGTCGAACTTGAACGCCCAGGAGGCCTGCAGGCCGCCCGAATAGACGAAGGGGAAGAGGTCGACCGTGCGGTCCTGTCCCTGCAGCGCCACCTGATGGAAGACCGCGATCGAAAGCAGCGCCGACACGCCCATGCACAGGCAGGTGGCGAGCTGCGCCGCGCGGTCGCGGGTGTGGCCGGCCGGCATGGTGGCCAGGAACAGCCCGGCCAGCATCGAGCCCACCAGGGGCATGAGGACGACAGCGGAGTACATAAGCGAGCCTCAGCCCTTCATCAGGTTGATGTCTTCGACCGCGATCGTGCCGCGGTTGCGGAAATAGACGACGAGGATGGCGAGGCCGATCGCCGCCTCGGCCGCGGCGACGGTGAGGACGATCATCGCGAACACCTGACCGACGAGGTCGCCGAGATGGGTCGAGAACGCGACCAGGTTGATGTTGACGGCGAGCAGGATCAGCTCGATCGACATCAGGATGATGATCACGTTCTTGCGGTTGAGGAAGATGCCGAAGATGCCGAGCGTGAACACGATCGCCGCGACGGTCAGGTAATGGCCGAGGCCGATGGTCATGACACGCCCTCGCGCGACGGCACCTTGACCACGGCGATGCTGTCCTCACGCGTCCGGCCGACCTGGCGGCTGATCACCTGGCGGCGCACGCCGGCGCGCTGGCGGAGCGTCAGCACGATGGCGCCGATCATGGCGACGAGCAGCACCAGCCCCGCGACCTGGAAGAGATAGACGTAGTCGGTGTAGAGCACGAGCCCCAGCGCGTGGGTGTTGGTGATCTGGCGCGGATCGGGGATCGGCACCTGGGTCGCCGACGCCGCTTCGGGGGCGAAGGTCCAGGCGCCGGCGACCAGCGCCAGCTCGGCGAACAGGATCAGCCCGACCAGGCCGCCGATCGGCAGATAGCGCATGAAGCCGCTGCGCAGCTCCGCGAAATCGACGTCGAGCATCATGACGACGAACAGGAACAGCACCGCGACCGCGCCGACATAGACGATGATGAGGACCATCGCCAGGAACTCGGCCCCCATGAGCACGAACAGCCCCGCGGCGTTGAAGAACGCGAGGATGAGGAACAGCACCGAGTGCACCGGATTGCGCGCGGCGATCACCAGTGCCGCCGAGGCGACCAGGATGGCCGAGAACAGATAGAAACAGATGGTGGCGATCAGCACGGGAGACCCTCACCCTCCCACGGCTCACGCCGTGGGCTCCTCCCTCTCCCGCCGGGCGGGAGAGGGGCTTTTAGATCCGGTTGCGTTGCACTCATTCCCCCGCCCCGCTCAGCGATACGGTGCGTCGGTCGCGAGGTTGGCCGCGATCTCGGCCTCCCAGCGGTCGCCGTTCGCGAGCAGCTTGTCCTTGTCGTACATGAGCTCCTCGCGGGTCTCGGTAGCAAACTCGAAATTGGGCCCCTCGACGATCGCGTCCACCGGGCAGGCCTCCTGGCAGAGCCCGCAATAGATGCACTTGGTCATGTCGATGTCGTAGCGGGTGGTGCGCCGGCTACCGTCGGCGCGCGGCTCGGCCTCGATGGTGATGGCGAGAGCCGGACAGACGGCTTCGCACAGCTTGCACGCGATGCAGCGCTCCTCGCCGTTCGAGTAGCGGCGCAGCGCGTGTTCGCCGCGAAAGCGCGGGCTGAGCGGCCCCTTCTCGTGGGGATAGTTCAGCGTCACCGTCGGCTTGAAGAAGTATTTGAGCGTGAGCGCCAGCCCCGAGACGATCTCGGTGAGCAGCAGCCGCGACCCTGATGTCATCATCGCCATGGTCATCCATCCCCGGCGGCACAGCCGCCGCACATCCTTCAGCTATGGGGCGCCCAGCCAAACGCCATGAGAACGCCGGCGGTCAGCACGACCCAGATCAGCGAAAACGGCAGGAACACCTTCCAGCCGAGCCGCATCAGCTGGTCGTAGCGGTAGCGCGGCAGGGTCGCGCGGACCCACAGGAACACGAACAGGCAGAACGCGATCTTGAGCGCGAACCACACCGGCCCCGGGATCCAGTTGAACGGGGCGATGTCGAACGGCGGCAGCCAGCCGCCGAGGAACAGGATCGAGGTCATGCCGCTCATCAGGATCATGGCGCTGTACTCGCCGAGGAAGAACAGCGCGAACGCCATCGACGAGTATTCGACGAAGTAGCCGGCGACGATCTCGGACTCGCCCTCCGGCAGATCGAACGGCGAGCGGTTCGTCTCGGCGAGCGCCGAGACGAAGAAGATGACGAACATCGGGAACAGCGGGATGAAGAACCACACCGTCTTCTGCGCCAGCACGATCTGGGTCAGGTTCAGCGAGCCGACGCAGAGCAGGACCGTGATCATCACGAAGCCGATCGAGACCTCGTACGACACCATCTGCGCCGCCGAGCGAAGCGCGCCGAGGAAGGCGTATTTCGAGTTGCTCGCCCAGCCGGCCATGATGATGCCGTACACGCCCATCGACGAGATTGCGAAGAGATAGAGGATGCCAACATTGATGTCGGCCACCACGACGCCGACGTCGAACGGAATCACCGCCCAGGCGACAAGGCTGAGCACGAAGGTGACGATCGGGGCGATGATGAACACGCCGCGATTGGCGCCGCTCGGGATGATGGTCTCCTTGAGCAGCAGCTTGAGGCCGTCGGCGAAGGGCTGCAGCAGCCCGAACGGGCCGACGACGTTCGGCCCCTTCCGGAGTTGGATCGCCGCGATCACCTTGCGCTCGGCCAGGGTGAGGAAGGCGACGCAGATCAACAGCGGCACGATGATCGCCAGCACCTGGCCGACGATGATCGCGACCGGGATCCCGTAGCCGTAGACGAACTCATCCATGGGTGCCGGTCTTCCCCGCGGGCGCCCCGTAGCTGGCGGTGCACTTCGCCATCGTCTCGGAGACGCGGCTGATCGGATCGGTCATGTAGAAATTCCGGATCGGGCTCACGAAGGGGGCGGCGGCCACCGGCCCCTCCACCCCGAAGGCGCCGAACGGGGCCGCGTCCGGCGGCGCGTCGACGCGGCTGAACAGCCGGTTGGTCTCGATCAGCCGGGCGCGGAGCTGCAGCAGCGTGTCATAGGGGAGCTTGCGGCCCATGGCTTCGGACAGGGCGCGCAGGATCTTCCAGTCCTCGCGCGCTTCGCCGGGCGGGAACACGGCGAGGCGGGTGCGCTGCACCCGGCCTTCAGTGTTGACGTAGGTCCCGGACTTCTCGGTGTAGGCAGCACCGGGCAGGATCACGTCGGCGCGATGAGCACCCTTGTCGCCGTGATGGCCCTGATAGATGACAAAGGCGCTGCCGAGCTTCGCGGTGTCGATCTCGTCGGCGCCGAGCAGATACACGGCCTCGATCTCACCCTTCGACGCGCCGTCGAGGATGCCCGCGACGTCGCGGCCGCCTGAAGCCGGCACAAAGCCGAGGTCGAGGCCGCCGACCCGCGCCGCCGCGGTGTGCAGCACGTTGAAGCCGTTCCAGCCGTCCTTCACGAGACCGAAATTGGCGGCGACCTGGCGGGCCAGCGCCAGCACGGCCGCCCCGTCGGGACGGGCGAGAGCGCCCTGCCCCACGATCAGCATCGGCGCCTTGGCGCCCTTCAGCACCTCGGCAAACGGATGGTTGCCGGCGGCGATCTCGGCCAGGGTCTGCGGTCCGGCGCCGAGATATTCCGTCTTGTAGGTCAGGTCGAGCTGCGGCCCGACCACGCCGATCCGGAACCGGCCGGCGAGATAGCGCCTGCGGATGCGCGCGTTCAGGACCGGCGCCTCCCAGCGCGGGTTGGTGCCGATCAAGAGCAGCGCATCCGCCTTGTCGATGCCGGCGATGGTGGTGTTGAACAGATAGGCGCCGCGCGGCGCCGGCGGGAGCTTGGCGCCGTCCTGGCGGCAGTCGAAATGCGGCGAGCCCAGCGCCTGCATCAGGTCCTTCAGCGCCAGCATCGATTCCGCGCAGGCGAGATCGCCGGCGATCGCCGCGATGCGGTTGCCGGCGACGCCGCTCAGGCGCTGGGCGATCGCGGCAAACGCCTCGGCCCAGCTCGCCGGCTGCAGCTTGCCCTGCTTGCGCACATAGGGGCGGTCGAGCCGCTGACGCTTCAACCCGTCGCAGGCGAAGCGCGTCTTGTCGGAGATCCACTCCTCGTTGACCGCCTCGTTCAGCCGCGGCAGCACGCGCAGGACTTCGGGCCCCCGGGAGTCGACGCGGATGTTCGCGCCGACGGCGTCGAGCACGTCGACCGATTCCGTCTTGCGCAGCTCCCATGGGCGCGCCACGAACTCGTACGGCTTGGAGGTCAGCGCCCCCACCGGGCACAGATCGATGATGTTGCCGGACAGCTCGGAGCTCAGCGCCTTGTGGACGTAAGTCGTGATCTCCATGTTCTCGCCGCGGCCGGTGGCGCCGAGCTCCTCGACGCCGGCGATCTCGGTCGCGAACCGCACGCAGCGCGTGCAGTGGATGCACCGGTTCATCGACGTCTTCACCAGCGGGCCGAAATCCTTGTCCGGCACCGCGCGTTTGTTCTCCTTGAAGCGGCCGCGGTCGAAGCCGTAGGCCATCGCCTCGTCCTGCAGGTCGCATTCGCCGCCCTGGTCGCAGATCGGGCAGTCGAGCGGATGGTTGATGAGCAGGAACTCCATCACGCCCTTGCGCGCCTTCTTGGTCATCGGCGAATCGGTCTTCACGACCATGCCGTCGCCGACCGGCATCGCGCAGGAGGCCACCGGCTTCGGCGACTTCTCGATCTCGACCAGGCACATCCGGCAATTGCCGGCGATGGACAAGCGTTCGTGGTAGCAGAAGCGCGGGATCTCGACCCCGGCCATCTCGCAGGCCTGCAGCACGGTGATGCCCGCGGGCACCTCGATGGTCTGGCCGTCGATCGTGAGCTTCGGCATGTCCCCTACTCCGCCGCCTGGGCGCCGTAAGCGGCCAGGGCCGCCTCGACGTCGACGCCGTTGATCGTCATGCCCTCGATGCGGCAGTCGCTGATCGTGACACCGGCCAGGTTCGCATCCGAAAATTTCGCAGCGGCGACGTTCGCCTGGCTGACCCGCAACCCCGACAGGTTCACGTCGTCGCAGCGCCAGCCCGACATATTGACGTTGCGGAAGGTGGCGCCCGCGAGGTTCACGTCGTCGAAGACCGAGCCCGACAGGTCGGATTTGGTCGCGGTCAGCCGGTCTTTTACCTGGTTCAGGTCCATGACGATCACTCCGCCGCCTGGCGCACGGCGCGCGAGCGATACTCGGCGATGCGCTTTTCCATCTGCGGCCGGAAATGCCGGATCAGCCCCTGCACCGGCCACACGCCGCCGTCGGCGAGCGCGCAGATGGTGTGGCCCTCGATCTCGCGCGTCACGTCGTCGAGCGTGTCGATCTCCTCGACCGTGGCCTTGCCTTCGACCATGCGCAGCATCACCCGCCACACCCAGCCCATGCCTTCGCGGCAGGGCGTGCACTGGCCGCAGCTCTCGTGCTTGTAGAACTGCGACAGGCGGGCGATCGCCTTGATGATATCGGTCGACTTGTCCATGACGATCACGGCCGCGGTGCCGAGGCCGGACTTCACGTCGCGCAGCGCGTCGAAGTCCATCAGCACCGTGTCGCAGACCGATTTCGGGATGCACGGCGTGGACGAGCCGCCGGGGATCACGGCGAGAAGATTGTCCCACCCGCCGCGCACACCGCCGGCGTGCTTCTCGACGAGCTCCTTGAGCGGGATGCTCATTGCCTCTTCGACGTTGCAGGGCTCGTTCACGTGGCCCTGGATGCAGAAGATCTTGGTGCCGCTGTTCTTCGGCCGGCCGAAGCCGGCGAACCACGCGGCGCCGCGGCGGAGGATTTCCGGCACGACGGCGACGGTCTCGACGTTGTTGACCGTGGTCGGGCAGCCGTAGAGGCCGACCGCCGCCGGGAACGGCGGCTTCAGCCGCGGCTGGCCCTTCTTGCCCTCGAGCGATTCGAGGAGGGCCGTCTCCTCGCCGCAGATATAGGCGCCGGCGCCGCGGTGCAGATACAAATCGAAGTCCCAGCCGGCGCCGCAGGCATTCTTGCCGAGCAGTCCCGCCTCGTAGGCCTGATCGATGGCGGCCTGCAGGCGCTGCGCCTCGTTGTAGAACTCGCCGCGGATATAGATGTAGCCGGCATGGGCGCCCAGGCCGACGCCGGCAATTAGGCAGCCCTCGACCAGCTTGTGCGGATCGTTGCGGATAATGTCGCGGTCCTTGCAGGTGCCGGGCTCGCTCTCGTCGGCATTGACGACGAGGTAGCTCGGCCGGCCATCGCCCGGCTTCTCGGGCGTCGGCTTGGGCATGAACGACCATTTCATGCCGGTCGGAAAGCCGGCCCCGCCGCGCCCGCGCAGGCCCGATTCCTTGACCTCGTTGACGATCCAGTCGCGGCCCTTCTGGATCAGGTCCTTGGTGTTGCTCCAGTCGCCGCGCTTGCGGGCACCGGCCAAGGTCCAGTCGTGCTGGCCGTAGAGATTGGTGAAGATGCGGTCCTTGTCCTGAAGCATCAATCGTCTCCGGCCGCGGGCACGTCGAGCAAGGTGGTCCGGTTCGATTCGGGGGCCGAGCCCAGGCGGCCGGCCATCGAGCCGGGGGCCGGCGGCTTGCCGGCGCGGCAGGCCTCGATCAGGTGCACCGTGGTCTTGGCATCGAGATCCTCGTACACGTCATCGTTCACCTGGATGACCGGCGCGTTCACGCAGCAGCCGAGGCATTCGACTTCGCGCATGGTGAACAGGCCGTCCGGCGTGGTCTCGCCGAAATGGATGCCGAGCTTGTTCTCGCACACACCCACCACCTCGTCCGAGCCGCGCAGCCAGCACGGCGTGGTGGTGCACACCTGGAACAGCCATTTGCCGACCGGCTGCAGATTGAACATGGTGTAGAACGTCGCGACCTCGTAGACGCGGATCGGCGCCATGTCGAGGAGCCCCGCGACGTAATCCATCGCGGCGCGCGGCAGCCAGTTGTCGTTCTGGCGCTGCGCCAGGTCGAGCAGCGGCAGCACCGCACTGGCCTGCTTGCCGGGCGGATATTTGGCGATGAAGTTTTTCGCCGTCGCGAGATTCTCGGGCGTGAAGGCGAAGATCGCCGGCTGTTCGATTTGCGGGCCTGGCGCGCTCACCGGTCCACCTCGCCGAACACGATGTCCATCGACCCGATGATCGCGACCACGTCGGCCAGCATGTGGCCCTTGGACATGAAGTCCATCGCCTGCATGAAGGCGAAGCCGGGGGCGCGGATCTTGCAGCGATAGGGCCGGTTTGTGCCGTCCGACACCAGGTAGACGGCGAACTCCCCCTTCGGCGCCTCGACCGCGGTGTAGGTCTCGCCCGCCGGCACGTGATAGCCCTCGGTGTAGAGCTTGAAGTGATGGATGAGCGCCTCCATCGAGCGCTTCATCTCGGCGCGGGGCGGCGGCGCCACCTTGCGGTCGTTGACGCGCACCGGGCCAGACGGCATCTGCGCCAGCGCCTGGCGGATGATCGACAGGCTCTGCCGCATCTCCTCGACGCGCACGAGGTAGCGGTCGAAGCAGTCGCCGTTCTTGCCGATCGGGATGTCGAATTCCATCTTGTCGTAGACGTCGTAGGGCTGCGCCTTGCGCAGATCCCAGGCGATGCCGGAGCCGCGCAGCATCGGGCCCGAGAAACCCCAATCCTGCGCCTCGGCCGCGGTGACGATGCCGATGTCGACGGTGCGCTGGCGGAAGATGCGGTTCTCGGTGAGCAGCGCCTCGATGTCGTCGATCAGCTTCGGAAACCGGTCGGCCCAGGCGACGATGTCGCCCGCCAGGCCCGGCGGCATGTCCTGGGTGACGCCGCCCGGGCGGAAATAGGCGGCGTGCAGGCGCGCCCCGGAGACGCGCTCGTAGAACTCCATCAGCTTCTCGCGCTCCTCGAACCCCCAGAGCAGCGGCGTCATGGCGCCGACGTCGAGGGCGAAGGTGGTGATGTTCAGCAGATGGTTCAGGATGCGGGTGATCTCGGCGAACAGCACCCGGATGTACTGGGCGCGCAGGGGCGCCTCGATGCCGAGCAGCTTCTCGACCGCCAGCGCGAAAGCGTGCTCCTGGCACATCGGCGACACGTAATCGAGCCGGTCGAAATATGGCACCGCCTGGAGATACGTCTTGTACTCGATCAGCTTCTCGGTGCCGCGGTGGAGAAGCCCGATATGCGGATCGGCGCGCTCGACGATCTCGCCGTCCATCTCGAGCACCAGGCGCAGCACGCCGTGGGCCGCCGGATGCTGCGGCCCGAAATTCATCGAAAAATTCTTGAGCTGGACTTCTGCCATGGTCAGGACCTGCCCGGCGACGATGCCGGCGGGGTTGAAACGACGTTGGGCGGCGGCGGAACCGGGGCCGCGGGCGGCTGGCCCACCGGAGGCTGATGGGCCGGCGGCTGCACAGCCTTCTCGTCGCCCGGCAATTCGCGGGTCATGCCTTCCCAGGGCGACAGGAAATCGAAGGTGCGGAAGTCCTGGGTGAGCTTCACCGGCTCGTAGACGACGCGCTTCTGCTCCTGGTCGTAGCGCACCTCGACATAGCCGGTCAGCGGGAAGTCCTTGCGCAGCGGATGCCCCTCGAACCCGTAGTCCGTGAGGATGCGCCGAAGGTCGGGATGGTCGGAGAAGAAGATGCCGTAGAGATCCCAGGCCTCGCGCTCGAACCACCCGGCGGCGCTGAACACGCCGGTGAGCGAGGGGACGGGGGTCACCTCGTCGGTCAGCACCTTCACGCGGACGCGCCGGTTGTGCTTGAGGCTGAGCAGATTGTAGACGACCTCGAAGCGCTGCTCGCGATCCGGATAGTCGACGCCGCAGATGTCGAGCAGGACCTTGAACAGGCAGGACGGATCGTCGCGCAGCCAGGTCATCACCTTGACGATCGCCGAGCCGCGCACGGTGACGATCGGCTCGCCCAGCACCGTGTCGCAGCCGAGCACGTCCTGCGGGAACGCCGCCATGATGCGGTCGCCCTGCTCTTTCGAGGCCTTGATCTCGTCAGCGGACGGAATGGGCATTCGCGATGACTAAAGGAAGACGCTGGTTAGCGCACGATGCTGGTGGTGCGGCGAATCTTCTTCTGGAGCTGCAGGATTCCATACAGCAGCGCCTCGGCGGTGGGCGGGCAGCCGGGCACGTAGACGTCCACCGGGACGATGCGGTCGCAGCCGCGCACGACCGAATACGAATAGTGGTAATAGCCCCCGCCGTTGGCGCAGGAGCCCATGGAGAGCACCCAGCGCGGCTCGGCCATCTGGTCGTAAACCTTGCGCAGCGCCGGCGCCATCTTGTTGCACAAGGTGCCGGCGACGATCATCACGTCCGATTGGCGCGGGCTCGGCCGGAACACCATGCCGAAGCGGTCGAGGTCGTAGCGGCTGGCGGCGGTGTGCATCATCTCGACCGCGCAGCAAGCGAGGCCGAAGGTCATCGGCCACAGGCTGCCCGAGCGCGCCCAGCCGACGAGCTTGTCGAGCTGCGCCACGACGAAGCCCTTGTCGGTGAACTCGTCGCTGACGGCCCGCAGGAGCCCGTCATGCTTCGGGCCCGGCGGCAGCGGCGCGGTCGGGGTCGCGATCACTCCCATTCGAGGGCTCCCTTCCGCCACTCATAGGCGAAGCCGACGGTCAGCACGCCGAGAAAGATGACCATCGACCAGAAACCGAACATGCCGATGTCGCCCAGCGTCACCGCCCACGGGAACAGGAACGCGACCTCGAGGTCGAAGATGATGAACAGGATCGCGACCAGATAGTAGCGCACGTCGAATTTGCGCCGCGCATCCTCGAACGCCTCGAACCCGCACTCATAGGCCGACAGTTTCTCGGAATCCGGCTTCTGGCGCGCAGCGATCAGCGACACGACGACCATCGCCGCCGACAGCACGGTCGCGATCCCCAGAAAGATAAGGATCGGGAGGTATTCCCGAAGCATGGCGATCTGGCTTTCCATCTGAAACCCCGTCTCGAGGCGTCGGGCGCAAGCGGCGGTCCCCGCGCGCTGTCCGACTCCCGCATTGCCGGCCGGCAGTCTAGCGACCGAGCGAACACAAGAAAAGCAAAGGTTTAGCGTCAGATACCGCGTCCAACGCCGCACCGGAAACTGGCTCTATGGCGGTGCAATATAGCCCCCGGGCGCGGCCTCGCAAGGGCCATGACGTGCACGTTTTCCGGAGAGATTGTCAGAAGTTAATGGCGCGAGCGACGGGACTTGAACCCGCGGCCTCCGGCGTGACAGGCCGGCGCTCTAACCAACTGAGCTACGCCCGCGCGATTAGGAACGGAGGGTGTACAGGTGGGCACTCCGCCCGTCAAGGAGAAGGACCGGCGGGTTGCTGGTCGACGCCGGCCTCGACGCCGAGCCACGCCAGCGCCTCCTCCAGCCGCTCGCAGACGGTGACCTTGAGGTTGCGCTCGACCAACAGCCGCATGCCGTAGCGGGCGGGATGGATGAGCGGCGGCGTGCCCACGACCGCGGTTCGAAATCCGATCTTTCGGCCTTCGATGAGCGCATTGATGCGCGGCTGAAGCGCGAAGGACACCATTTCGAACCTCTCGCGGAGCGTCGGGTCGCCGGTCACCCCCTGACAGTCGATCAGGAGATTGAGGAGCCGGTGCCGTTGACCGGCGCTCACAATCGCCGCGAGGACCCGTTTCATCTCCTCGGCGGCATATTCGCCGGTCACCGTGGCGTGGAGATAGGTCGGCATCGGGTGAAGGTCGAGCGTCACGCTCACGAGAGCGGCCTCATTCCCCGGTTGCGGCCGCCTGCCGCTCCGGGAAGAGCCTCAGCAACCCCTCGCGCGTGGCCGGAGCCACGCCGCGCTCGGTGATCAGGCCGGTGACCAGGCGCGCCGGCGTCACGTCGAAGCCGTAATTCGCCGCCGGGCTGCCGGGGGCCGTGATCTCGACCGTCGCGACCGTGCCGTCGGCCGCCCGGCCGGTCATGCGCGTCACCTCGGCGGCGTCGCGCTCCTCGATCGGGATCTCGCGGACACCGTCGCTGATCGTCCAGTCGATGGTCGGGCTCGGCAGGGCGACGTAGAACGGCACGCCGTTGTCGCGCGCGGCGAGCGCCTTCAGGTAGGTGCCGATCTTGTTGCACACGTCGCCGCCCGCGGTGACTCGGTCCGTGCCGACGATGCACATGTCGACCTTGCCGTGCTGCATCAGATGGCCGCCGGCGTTGTCGACGATGATCGTATGCGGAACGCCGTGCCGGCCGAGCTCCCACGCGGTGAGCGAGGCGCCCTGGTTGCGCGGCCGCGTCTCGTCGACCCAGACATGCAGCGGAATGCCGGAATCGTGCGCCATATAGATCGGCGCCAGCGCCGTGCCCCAGTCCACCGTGGCGAGCCAACCCGCATTGCAATGGGTCAAGATGTTCAACCGCTGGGTTCGGCCGCGCCCGTCCGCGATGCCGCGGATGACGGCGAGCCCGTTCTCGCCGATCGCATGGTTGATCGCCACGTCTTCATCGCAGATCTCGCCGGCGCGACTCCACGCCACGTCCGGCCGCGACGCGGGCGACAGGCGCTTGAGGCGCTGACGCATGGCGTCCAGCGCCCAGCGCAGGTTGATCGCTGTCGGCCGGGTCGCCAGCAGCGTGTCATAGGTGTCGGTCAGCGCCGCGTCGGACGCATCCTGCCGCATGGCGAGCGCCACGCCGTAGGCGGCGGTGGCGCCGATCAAGGGCGCTCCCCGCACCTGCATGGATTTGATGGCATGCGCCGCCTCGGCCATGGTCGTCAGGCGCAGAAGCGCAAATTGGTGCGGCAGCTTGGTCTGGTCGATGATCTCGACCGTCCGGCCGTCGGCGGCGGCCCAGATGCTGCGATAGTGTTTCCCGTCGACTTTCATGGCGTTGTCCTGATGCGGCGTCGGGCGGAGTTTAACGCAGGCTTGCCCTGCATATAAGTTCCGATTACACATCGAACCGGGGCCCGGTCGCGGGGTTTTACTCATTTCGAGCGGTCAAAATGAGCAGACGAAACGATGTTCTCACTCTCCTTGCGGTTGTGACGGGGCTTCTGCTCGCCGTCCCAGAGGCCGGCGCGCAGCCGGCAGCACCGCCCAATACGCTCACCTTCCAGTGGGCGCCCGGTCTCGAAGTCCACAACCAGGCGTATCGCGAGCCGTCGATCGGCGTCAAAGAGGACGGCTGGTTCGGCGGCGGGACCTTGGACGCGCGGGCGGTCTACAACGGCTGGCAGCTCCGGGGCGAAGGGCTGCTCGCATATGGCCGGATGGACTACTCGGGCAGCGGCACGGTCAACGGCATCGATGACCTGGAAGTGGAGTTGCGCGTGCTGGGCGCCTATGCGATCCGCCTGGATGCGCAAGGCGACGAAATCACGCCCTATGCCGGGTACGGCTATCGCGTCCTCGAAGATTATCTCGGCGGCAAGACCACCTCGACCGGCGCCCGCGGCTACGACCGGCAGTCGCAATACCATTACATCCCGATGGGACTCGAAGCCCGCCTGGGCCTGGCACCCGGCTGGAGCGTGAAGCCGCGGGCCGAGTACGACTACTTCATCCGCGGCTACCAGGACAGCTACCTGTCGCAGGCCATCGCCGGTCTGCAGGACGTCCGCAACACCCAGACCTCCGGCTACGGCGTGCGCGGTTCGCTCACGCTGCAGACGAATTTCGGCCCGACGCCGGTCGAGTTCGGTCCGTTCGTCCGCTACTGGAAGATCCAGCAGTCGGACACCCAGCCGGTGATCTTCCGCGGCGTGACGGTCGCCGGCGGCTTCGAGCCGGCCAACCACACCACCGAGATCGGGTTCGGATTCAAAGTCTGGTTCTGAGCGGACAGTCAGGGAGCACCGGCCGCGCCTCGGGCCGGCCGGTGCCACGCCGCAAGGCTGGTGGGCGGTGAGGGTTTCGAACCCCCGACCCTCTCGGTGTAAACGAGATGCTCTACCGCTGAGCTAACCGCCCGCGGGATTCTTATAGCAGAAAGCCTGGATCCCGGGTCGCGCCGCATCGGAATGCGGCTCGCCCGGGATGACGCGCGAAGCGCCCGTCAATTCACGGCGTCTTTCAGGGCCTTGCCGGCCTTGAACTTCGGCAGCTTGATGGCCTTGATGTTGATGGTCGCGCCGGTGCGGGGGTCGCGCCCCTTACTCGCCTTGCGGTTGCGCACGTAAAACGCGCCGAAGCCGACCAGGCGCACCTCGGTTCCCTTCTTCAGCGCCCTGGTGATGACGTCGAGCATCGCCTCGACCGCTTCGATGGCATCCGTCTTCGACATCTCCGTCCTCAGCGCGACCGCCGCCGCCAAATCAATCTTGTTCACGGACCGGGATCCCCCTTGCGAACTGCAGGCGACGCGGCTGTGAGCGCCGTCGTTCACCCGAACGCTTCGAATTTCCGCTGCACGAAAAATTTTGTCAATCGCGGGGCCGGTGAGTTGCGTGGATAATTTTTTTAAGAACTTTTCCGTGCAGCGCGCGGGCACGGCCTCGCCACAAACAAAAACGCCTCCGGTCCAAAGACCGGAGGCGTTGATTGCTGCGACCGATCGCGTCAGTGCGTGATGACGCCGCCGGCCTCCTCGCCGTCGTCGCGCGGCTTGCGCGGCACCTCGTCGACATCCGGCGGCTCGATCCACTCGATCGGCGTCGGCTTGCGGACCAGACCGTGCTCGATCACCTCGTCCACCGTGTTCACGGGGATGATGTTCAGCCCCTTCTTCACGTTGTCGGGGATCTCGGCCAAGTCCTTCTCGTTCTCCTTCGGGATCAGCACATTCTTTAGCCCGCTATGCAGGGCCGCGAGCAGCTTCTCCTTGAGACCGCCGATGGGCAGCACGCGGCCGCGCAGCGTGATCTCGCCGGTCATCGCCGTGTCGCGGCGGGCCGGGATGCCGGTCAGCGCCGAGACGATCGCGGTGATCATGCCGACACCCGCCGAGGGGCCGTCCTTCGGGGTGGCGCCCTCGGGCACGTGGATGTGGATGTCGCGCTTGTCGAACAGCGTCGGCTTGATGCCGAACACGGTCGCCCGCGACCGCACGTAGCTCTTCGCCGCCTGCACCGATTCCTGCATCACGTCGCCGAGCTTGCCGGTGATGTTCATCTTGCCGCGGCCGGGCAGAACCACCGCCTCGATCGACAGCAACTCGCCGCCGACCTCGGTCCAGGCCAGGCCGTTGGTGATGCCCACCAGATCCTCGGTCTCGGTCTCGCCCCAGCGGAACTTGCGCACGCCGGCGTATTTGTCGAGGTTGCGCCGGGTGACCGCCACCTTCTTGGTGTCGTCGTCGGTGACCAGCTCCTTGATCGCCTTGCGCGTGAGGTTCGCGATCTCGCGCTCGAGGTTGCGGACGCCGGCTTCACGCGAGTAGTAGCGGATCAGGTCGCGCAGCGCCTCGTCGGTGATCGACCATTCCTCTTTCTTGAGGCCGTGCGCTTCCATCTGTTTGGGGATCAGATGGCGGTGCGCGATCTCGACCTTCTCGTCCTCGGTGTAGCCGGGGATGCGGATGATCTCCATGCGGTCGAGCAGCGGCTGCGGCATGCGCAGCGTGTTCGCTGTGGTGATGAACATCACGTCCGAGAGGTCGTAGTCGACCTCGAGATAGTGGTCGTTGAAGGTCGAGTTCTGCTCGGGATCGAGCACCTCGAGCAGCGCCGACGTCGGGTCGCCGCGCCAGTCGGCGCCCAGCTTGTCCACCTCGTCGAGGAGGAAGAGTGGGTTCGACGACTTCGCCTTCTTCATGCCCTGGATCACCTTGCCGGGCATCGAGCCGATATAGGTCCGGCGGTGGCCGCGAACCTCCGCCTCGTCACGCACGCCGCCCAGCGACATACGCACGAAATTGCGGCCGGTCGCCCGCGCAATCGACTTACCGAGCGACGTCTTGCCGACGCCGGGCGGGCCCACGAGGCACAGGATCGGTCCCTTGATCTTGCTGACGCGCTGCTGGACCGCGAGGTACTCGAGAATCCGCTCCTTGACCTTCTCCAGGCCGTAATGGTCGGTGTTCAGCACCTTCTCGGCGAGCTTGATGTCGTTCTTGATCTTGGTGCGCTTCCTCCATGGAATCGACAGCAGCCAATCCATATAGTTGCGCACGACCGTCGCTTCGGCCGACATCGGGCTCATGGTCTTGAGCTTCTTGAGCTCCGCCACGGCCTTCTCGCGCGCTTCCTTGGAGAGCTTGGTCTTCTTGATCCGCTCCTCGATCTCGGAGGATTCGTCCTTGCCCTCCTCGATCTCGCCGAGCTCCTTCTGGATCGCCTTCAGCTGCTCGTTCAGGTAGTACTCGCGCTGCGTCTTCTCCATCTGGCGCTTGACGCGGCTGCGGATGCGCTTCTCGACCTGGAGAACGCCGATCTCGCTCTCCATGAAGCCGAAGATGCGCTCGAGCCGCTGCGTGACCGTCTCGGTCTCCAGCAGCTCCTGCTTCTCGGGAATCTTGAGCGCCAGGTGCGACGCCACCGTGTCCGCGAGCTTGCCGGGATCTTCGATCTGGTTGATCGAGACCAGCACCTCCGGAGGGATCTTGCGGTTGAGCTTGATGTACTGCTCGAACTGGCCGATCACGGCGCGCGACAGCGCCTCGACCTCGCTCTGGTCGCCCACCTTCTCGCCGATCGGCTCCGCCCAGGCCTGAAAGAAGGATGGGTTATCGGCATACTTGCTGATGCGCGCGCGCGCGCCGCCCTCGACCAGGACCTTGACGGTCTGGTCGGGCAGCTTCAGCAGCTGCAGCACCGTGCCCACCGTGCCGACGGTGTAGATGTCATCCGACGACGGGTCGTCCTGCCCGGCGTTCTTCTGGGTCACCAGAAGGATCTGCTTGTCGTCCTTCATGACGTCTTCGAGGGCACGCACCGACTTCTCGCGGCCAACGAAGAGCGGCACGATCATGTGGGGGAAAACCACGATGTCGCGGAGGGGGAGAACGGGATAGAGCGTGCCGCGGGGTGTCTCAGTCATGGTACCTCGGTGTAGGCTAGGGTCCCGCTCGGAATTTGGCCGATTGGCCAGCGGGACAGGGCGCCCGCAATGGTCAACCACTGATTCGTCGGCGGGGCGCCTTCAAACAGTTAGGTTATGTGGCGTTGCCGCACGGATCGTTCAAGATCCGTGCCGGGGGATCTAGGCGGAGCTTCCGGAAACCGAGTCGCTGCGACGATCCGCATAGATCTGAAGGGGCTTGGCGCGGCCCTCGACGACCTCCTTGTTGATGACCACTTCCTCGACCCCGCTCATGCTCGGCAGGTCGAACATCGTGTCGAGGAGGATGCTCTCCATGATCGAGCGCAGGCCGCGGGCGCCCGTCTTGCGCGCGATCGCACGCCGGGCCACGGAGCGGAGGGCGTCATCCGAGAAGCCGAGCCGCAGGCCCTCCATCTCGAACAGCCGCTGGTACTGTTTGACCAGCGCATTCTTCGGTTTCACCAGGATCTCGACCAGCGCGGCCTCGCTCAGGTCGTTCAAGGTGGCGACGACCGGTAGACGGCCGATGAACTCCGGGATCAGCCCGAACTTGAGCAAATCCTCCGGCTCGACCTCCTTGAGGATCTCGCCGGTCTGGCGTTCGTCGGCGGCGCGCACGTCAGCGCCAAAGCCGATATTCGTGCCGCGGGTCCGCTGCGAGATGATCTTCTCCAGCCCGGCAAACGCGCCGCCGCAGATGAACAGGATGTTGGTCGTGTCGACCTGCAGGAACTCCTGCTGCGGATGCTTGCGCCCGCCTTGCGGCGGCACCGAAGCGACGGTGCCTTCCATGATCTTCAGCAGCGCCTGCTGCACGCCTTCACCCGACACGTCGCGGGTGATCGACGGGTTCTCCGACTTGCGGCTGATTTTATCGACTTCGTCGATATAGACGATGCCGCGCTGGGCGCGCTCGACGTTGTAGTCGGCGGCCTGGAGCAGGCGCAGGATGATGTTCTCGACGTCCTCGCCGACATAGCCGGCTTCGGTCAGCGTCGTCGCATCGGCCATCGTGAACGGCACGTCGATGATCCGCGCCAGGGTCTGGGCCAGCAGCGTCTTGCCGCAGCCGGTCGGCCCGACCAGCAGGATGTTCGACTTCGAGATCTCGACTTCGTTGTTCTTCGTGCCGATCGACAGCCGCTTGTAGTGGTTGTGGACGGCGACGGACAGCACGCGCTTGGCATGGTCCTGGCCGATCACATAGTCGTCGAGCACGTTGCAGATGTCGCGCGGCGTGGGCACGCCGTCCCGCGACTTGACCAGGGTGGTCTTGTGTTCCTCGCGGATGATGTCCATGCACAGTTCGACGCATTCATCGCAGATGAACACCGTCGGACCGGCGATCAGCTTCCGCACCTCATGCTGGCTTTTGCCGCAAAATGAGCAGTACAGGGTGTTCTTGGAGTCGCCACCGCTGGACTTCGTCATAGTCGCTCCGTTATCGGCCGGGCCACACCCTGACAGCTAAAGGGCCTTGGCTCGGCTCACTTCATGTTAGCGGCAGGTCCATGACGGCACAACGCCTAAAACCTGCCGGCCCCTAGATATCGGGGGGTTAGCCGGTCCCCGACCCCTCGCAGTAGTGTCCGTCGTGGCGCCACCGAAAGATCATCCGGAGAACCCCAGATATATAGTGGCACCCCTCCGTCAACGAAAGGTAAACCCTATTTGTGCCCTCAAATCCACGTGGCCGAGGGTCTATCGCGCCCGGAGACCGCCCGCCGGCCGCGAAACTGGCGTAAAGCGCCGGTTACCCGGGCGTCACCGGCCATCGAGGGGTAAACGCACGAACCATGCCATAGAGGCAACGGTCGGGAGCCGCGCCCGGCAGTCCCGGCGGGGTCCGTGAGCTTGGAGGCGGACCACGGTGGCCGCCTCCGTCCTACCCGGATCAGGCGGCCTTGGCGTCCTCGGGCCGCGGCGGGCGGCTGGTCACCACCTCGTCGATGAGGCCGAACGCCTTGGCCTCGTCCGGCGACATGAACTTGTCGCGCTCGACCGCCCGCTCGATGGTCTCCAGGTTCTGGCCGGTGTGGTGCATATAGATCTCGTTCAGCCGCTTGCGCAGGCTGAGGATCTCGCGGGCCTGAATCTCGATGTCGGTGGCCTGCCCCTGCGCCCCGCCCGACGGTTGATGGACCATGATCCGCGAGTTGGGCAGCGAGAACCGCTTGCCCTTGGCGCCGGCGGTCAGCAGCAGCGAGCCCATCGAGGCGGCCTGCCCGATGCAGACCGTGGCGACGTCCGGGCGGATGTACTGCATGGTGTCGTAGATCGCGAGGCCCGAGCTGACGATGCCGCCCGGCGAATTGACGTAGAAGGAGATGTCCTTCTTCGGATTTTCAGACTCAAGGAACAGCAGCTGCGCGCAGACCAAGCTCGCGACACCGTCGTTCACCGGCCCGACGAGAAAAATGATCCGCTCCTTCAACAGCCGCGAATAGATGTCGAAGGCGCGCTCGCCGCGTGCGGTCTGCTCGATGACCATCGGTACGAGGGTGTTCATCTGCGTGTCGATGCGCTCGCTCATAGTCATGTCCTCGCTGGTTCGTCGCCCTATGTCTCTACTTTACCCTGCGGTTACGCTGCTGTCGCCTCGTCGTCGGGATCCTTCAGCAGATCGGCCGACGAGACCGGCTTGTCGGTCACCTTCGCCATTTCGACGATGAAGTCGATGACCTTGTCCTCGAACAGCGGCGCCCGCAACTGAGCCAGCGCTTCGGGCTGATTGCGGTAGAAATCCACCACCTTGCGCTCCTGGCCCGGGAAGCGGCGCGCTTCCTCGATCAGGGCCCGGTTGACCTCTTCCTGGGTGACCTCGATGTTGTTGAGCCGCCCCACCTCGGACAGCAACAGCCCCAGGCGCACCCGCCGCTCGGCGATGCCGCGGAACTCCTTCTTGAGGTCGTCGTCGGACTTGCCGGTGATGGTCGGGTCCTGGTCGCCGCGCTTGCGCGCCTCCTCGACGCTGCGCCAGATCGCGTCGAACTCCATGTCGACCATGCCCTGTGGCACCTGGAAATCGTGCGTCTCCGCCAGCTTGTCAAGGAGCTGCCGCTTCAGCCGGGCGCGCGAGCGCCGCGAATAGTCGCGGGTGATCTGCTCGCCGACCGATTTCTTGAGCGTCGGCACGTCGTCGAAGCCCATCGCCTTGGCAAAGGCCTCGTCGACCACCGCCGGCTGCTTTTCGTGGATCTCTTTGATGGTCACGGTGAAGACCGCGTCCTTCCCGGCGAGCTTGTCGCTGCCGTATTCCTTCGGGAAGGTGACCTTCACGTCGGTCGTCGTCCCGGCTTTGTGGCCGACCAGCTGATCCTCGAAGCCCGGGATGAACTGATTGCTCCCGAGCTCGAGCCGGTGGTCCTTTGCCGCCCCGCCCGGGAATTCCTGGCCGTCGATGCGCCCGACGAAGTCGATTACCGCGACGTCGCCCTTCTGGGTCGGGCGTTCGGCGGTCACTTTATCGGTCTTGCGGTTATGCTCGGCGATCCGCTCGAGCGCCGAATTGATCTCCTCGTCGCTGGCTTCGGCCTTCATCCGCTCCAGCGACAGGTCGCCGAAATTCATCGGCTTGATGTCGGGCAGGAGCTCGACCGCCATCTTGTATTCGAGGTTGTTGCCTTCGGTGAACGAGGTGATCTCGATCTTCGGCTGTACCGCCGGCCGCAGGCCGCGCTCGCCCATGGCCTGGCTCGAGGAATCATTGACCGCCCGCTCCAGCACCTCGCCCAGCACCGACTGACCGAAGCGCTTCTTCAGCACCGGCATCGGCACCTTGCCCGGGCGGAAGCCCGGCAACTTGGCCGTCCGGCCGAGCTCCTCCAGCCGGTCATTCATCTTGGTTTCGATATCGGTGGACGCTACGACGACCTTGAACTCGCGCTTGAGGCCTTCGCTGCTGATTTCGGTGACTTGCATGGGCGGGATCGTCGCTCGGATAGGATTAGGGTTTCAGGCGTCTTCGCGCCTATCGGGGGCTCGGACGGGTATGGGGCTCGGACGGGCGTTCTCCGCGGCGGGCGTCTGGTGCGGGCGGAGGGACTTGAACCCACACGACTTTCGTCACCAGAACCTAAATCTGGCGTGTCTACCAGTTCCACCACGCCCGCGCCCGGGCCTTAAGCCGGCTTCACGGGCCAGCTATGTAGAGTGTTCACAAACCCGCGTCAATATTGGGCCAGGGACAGCCTTGCAGGGAGCCGAACCCAGTCTTATGATATACGGCAGTTTCTATGTATAGGGTAAGGCCACATGCTGATCGCAAAATGGGGCAACAGCCTCGCTGTCCGGTTGCCGAAGTCGGTCGTCGAGGCCCTTCGCCTAAAGGAAGGAGATTCGGTCGAGATTCAGGTGACCGGAACGCGCTCCTTCGAGATCGGCCGCGCGCCCAACGCACGTGAATTACTGGCGCGCCTGAGAAAGTACCGGGGCCGCCTGCCGGCCGGGTTCAAGTTCGACCGGCTGGAGGCGAATGAGCGCGGCTGAGGTTTTCTTCGATACCGACGTCCTCGTTTATCTTCTGTCCGCCGATCACGCGAAGGCAGACCGCGCCGAATCATTGATCGCCGCCGGCGGCACCATCAGCGTCCAGGTGCTCAACGAATTCGTGTCGGTGGCCCTGCGCAAGAGCGCGCTGGACCTCGCCGGCATCCGTGAGATCCTGGCGACTGTCCGCGCGGTGTGCCGGGTCGCTCCCGTGGACATCGAGACCCACGATCTCGCGCTCGATTTGGTCGAGCGATATCGGTTCTCGATCTACGACGGCCTCATTATCGCGGCGGCGCTGCGCGCCGAGTGCACGCTGCTCTACAGCGAAGACCTGCATCACGGTCAGGCCATCGACGGGCTTACCATCCAAAATCCGTTTTCCGCTGCGTAGATTTCACCCCAGGCAGAGGCTGGCGGCGGCATTCAGGATCGCCTCCGCATCGAGGCCATAGACCCGATAAAGGTCGGGGATATCGCCCGACTGCCCGAAATGGTCGACGCCGAGGCTCCGGATGCGATGGCCGCGCACGGACCCCAGCCAGGACAACGTCGCCGGATGGCCGTCGATCACGGTCACCAGCCCCGCACCGGGCTGCAGCTTGGCCAGCAGGCGGTCGATCTGCGAGGCCGGCCCGGCGGCCCGCCAATCGGCGTGCAGCCGATCGGGTGACGTGACCGCGAGGAGGCCCGCCCCGGGCACGTCCTCCAGGATCTGGCGGTGGGCGTCGGCGGCTTCAGGCGCCACGGGCCCGGCATAGACCACTGCGAGATCCGCCTCCGGCGAGGGCGGCCGCACCCAATAGCCGCCAGCCACCACGTCCGCCTTGAGCGCCGGGTCGAGAGGCCGCGACGGCTGGACGAGCGGCCGCGTGGACAGGCGGAGATAGACCGAGCCGCCGTCCTGCTCCTGCATGTGCCGGAAGCCCCATTCCATGATCGCCGCCAGTTCGTCGACATAGGCGGGCTCGAAATAGGCGAGGCCCGGCTGCCCCATGCCGATCAGCGGCGTCGCGATCGACTGATGCGCGCCCCCTTCGGGCGCCAAGGTGAGGCCGGCCGGCGTCGCGGCGATCATGAACCGCGCGTCCTGGTAGCAGGCATAGTTCAGCGCATCGAGGCCGCGCTGGATGAACGGGTCGTAGAGCGTGCCCACCGGCAGCAGCCGCGCGCCGAACAGCGGGCCGGCCAGGCCGGCCGCGGCCAGCATCAGGAAAAAGTTGTGCTCGGCGATGCCGAGCTCGATGTGCTGGCCCTTGGGACTCATCGCCCAGGTCTGGGCGGAGACGACCTTCTCCGCCTTGAACACGTCCGACTTGTCACGGCGGTCGAACAACCCGCGCCGGTTCACCCAGCCGCCGAGATTGGTCGACACCGTCACGTCCGGCGACGTCGTCACGATGCGCGCGGCAAGCTCGCTGGTCCCGCCGGCGAGGTCGAACAAGATCCGGCCGAAGCCTTCCTGTGTCGACACGGTCTTGCCGGCGTCGATCTTCGGCACCGGAAAATCGGCCGGGACCGCTACCGGTGCCGCTTCGTAGCGCCGGGGAAATTTCTGCGCGAACGGCACGGCGGCGAGAAATTTCTCGATTTCGGTCTGGGGGATGTCCAGACCGGCGAACCTGTCCCACTCCTGACCCGCCGGCACGCCGAGGCTGTCGCGGAACGTCGCCATCTGCTCGCCGCTCATCAGGCCGGCATGGTTGTCCTTGTGCCCGGCAAACGGCAGGCCGAAGCCCTTGATCGTGTAGGCGATGAAGCAGGTCGGCTGATCGCTGCCGGCGGCGGCATCGAAGGCCTCGGTCAGGCTTTCGAGGTCGTGACCGGCGAGATTGGTCATCAGCCGGTGCAGCGCGTCATCGTCGTTGTACTGGGCCAGCAGCTCGCGCACGCCGGCGACGTCGCCGATATCGGCGAGGATGTGCTCGCGCCACGCCGCCCCGGCCTTGTAGGTGAGCGCCGAATAGAGGGTATTCGGGCAATCGTCGATCCAGCGCCGGAGCGCCTCGCCGCCGGGACGGGCGAACGCGGCCTGCAGCAGCTTGCCGTATTTCAGCGTGACGACGCGCCAGCCCGTGCCTTCGAACGCGCGCTCGATCGCCTGGAAAAGCTGATCGGAAACGACGCTGTCGAGACTCTGGCGGTTGTAGTCGATGATCCACCACAGGTTCCGGACATCGTGCTTCCAGCCCTCGAGCATCGCCTCGAAGACGTTGCCCTCGTCGAACTCGGCATCGCCGACGATCGCCACCATCCGGCCGGCCTTGGCATCGGCCGGGGCCAGATTCTTCAGGTGCACATAGTCCTGCACGATCGAGCCGAAGAGCGTCTCGGCGACGCCCAGGCCGACCGAGCCGGTGGAGAAATCCACGTCGTCGATATCCTTGGTCCGCGATGGATAGGACTGGGCGCCACCCAACGCACGGAAGCCTTCAAGCTTCTCCAGGCTCTGGCGCCCGAGCAGGTATTGGATCGCATGGAAGACCGGGCTCGCGTGCGGCTTCACCGCGACGCGGTCCTCCGCCCGCAAGGTGTGGAAATACAGCGCCGTCATCAAGGTCACCGCCGACGCGCTGGACGCCTGATGCCCGCCGACCTTCAGCCCGTCGCGCTTCGGCCGGATCTGGTTGGCGTGATGGATCATCCAACTCGACAGCCACAGGACCTTGCGTTCGAGGGCGTGCAGGATCGCGATCCGGCGCGGATCGGGACGGCCGGGTGCGGCGGCACCGCGCGGCAGCGGGACGATTTGGGCGGTGGTCTGGCTCATCGCAGCATCATATCGCTAAAAACCGGGCAAAATATTGCGATCCGTGCTATAAGGTCCTGCTATACGGCACACTTCTTCTAAGAATCCGCTTTGGACGAAATGGACGTTTCGCCGCCCCTCGACGCGATCGACCGCCGCATCCTGCGCAGCCTGCAGGAGAACGCCCGGCTGTCGAACGCCGAACTCGCCCAGAAGGTCGGCCTGTCGACCTCGCCGGTCTGGCGGCGCGTCAAGGCGCTCGAGGAGGCGGGCGTGATCACCGGCTATCAGGCGCTGGTCGATCCCGCATCGGTCGGCCTGGCGGTCAACGTCTTCGTCCACGTCTCGCTCGAAAAGCAGGTCGAAGCGGCGCTGGAAGCCTTCGAAGCCGCGATCCGGCGCCGGCCGGAAGTACTGGAGTGTTACCTGATGACCGGCGAATCCGACTACCTGCTGCGCGTGGTGGTGCCCAACCTCGGCGCCTATGAGCGCTTCGTGATGGATCACCTGACGCGCATCCGCGGCATCGCCAGCATCAAGTCGAGCTTCGCGCTGCGCCCGGTCAAGCATGGGACGGAACTCCCCCTGCCCGACCCCGAGCCGGCCACCGGGCGACGGCGCTAGCCGTCTGGCAGGATTGGCGCTCAGGATGTCCGCGGTGTAGGCTGCTGCCACACGTCAGCACGACGACGAGCCCGACCTCTCAGGCCCGACCCTCTCAGGGAGGAGCCGTTGGACTGCGTTCAAATCGGACCCGCGACCTCGCAGATCTCGCTGTGCCCGGGGCGCTCGGCGGCGTCGCCGGTCCACGTGTCGATCGCCGCCGGGCCCTTCCACGGCAGCTTCGGAGCCGAGGTCGACATCCGGATCTTCCGCAACGCGCTCGAGCGCATGTATGAGACGCTCGACGGCACCGCCGGCCTGCGCTCGGCCGACGGATCGCTCGACGTCGAACTGATCGGCAACGGCACGGGGCGGATCCGCATGAAGGCGCTGGCGCGGCCGATGAAGTCCGGCGAGCTCAGGTTCACCGCCGACATCGACCAATCGGCGCTGCCGCTCATCCTCAGCGCCATCGACCGGCTGTTCCTGTCCTCGCCGAACGAGCCGGATTGATCCCCGCACATTCCTCGTCATCGCGAGGAGCCCCAAATTTCCTGCAGGGGGCGAAGCCCCCTGCAACCCCGGGCGACGAAGCGATCCAGAGTCCGGACGCCTGGATTGCTTCGCTTCGCTCGCAGTGACAACCAGGACTGGATCGCCGCTTACGCGGGGATGACCCTAAAGGGTCACTTGAGCAGCTTGGCGGCGGCGGATGAGGTGACGATGCGGCCTTCGCCTTCGTAGGCTTCGTGGTTCGCCTCGACATCGTCGAGGCGATACTCATAGTTCACCATGAGGCCGGCCGATTGCTGCAAGCCCTTCTTGGACGTGTCGGCCAGCCAGTTCAGCCGCTCGACGCGCGCGCCGTTGCTCAGGTGGAAATTGGCGACCGGATCGAGCGCCTTGCCGTCCTCGCGCTTGGCCTGGACGAGGTAGCGTGCGGCCAGGCGGAGCAGCGGTACCTCGAGGGCCGCGGTCAGTGTCGAGTCCTTGAGCCACGCATTGTCCGCCAGGACCTGCTTCATGACGCCCTTGCTGACATTGTTGTCGCCGAGCGCCGTCGCGAGCGCCTTGCGGTCGCTTTTATCAAGCACGCCGGGCACGCCCTCGGCGAATTGCTGGTCGAGCCAGGCGCGGAAGCCGGGGATCGGCGACAGCGTCGCAAAGGTCTTCAGCCGCGGGAATTCGGTGGCGAGCTGGTCGGCGACGCGCTTGATGAGAAACCCGCCGAAGCTGACGCCGGCGAGGCCCTTCTGGGCGTTCGAGATCGAGTAGAAGATTGCCGTGTCGGCGTTGCGCGGATCGCCGACCGGCGCCTTCTCGTCCAGGAGGGCCTGGATGTTCCCGGCCATTCCGGTGACCAGCGCCACCTCGACGAAGATCAGCGGCTCGCTGGGCATGCGCGGATGGAAAAACGCGAAGCACCGGCGGTCGGAATCGAGGCGGTTCTTGAGGTCGACCCAGCTCCGCACCTGATGGACGGCTTCGTAGACGCTGAGCTTCTCCAGGAGGGCGGCGGGCGAATCCCAGGTGATTCGCTTGAGCTCGAGGAAGCCGACATCGAACCAGCCGATGAGCAGGGCCTTGAGATCGGCCTCGAGGCCGGCGAGCCGCCGGTCCTCGCGGGCCAGGCGCATGATCTCCGCCCGCATGTCGACGAGGAACTTCACGCCGTCGGGAAGCTCGTTGAACTGAGTCAACAGGCGCACCCGCGGCGCCTGCAGGGCGGCGCGGAGCTCGCGCTCGGCCTTGGCGCGGGCGCGGTCGTCCTTGGCCGCGAGCAGCGCCGCCGCCGCCGCCTGCACGGCTCCGTGGTCGACGTCGAATTCCTCGGCGATGAGCTTCAGGAACCGCTTTCGCCCCTCGGCGTTGAGGCCGAGGTAAAGCCGGCCCAGGGCCGCCGCCCGCGCCCGCGCCGACACCTCGCCGCCCCGGGCTTCGAGGCAGTCGTTGATTTGCCGGCGAAGCTCATCGAGATCGCTGTCGGGAAGTGCCGGGGCGACGCTGCCGGCGGCGCCGATGGCGCCGCGGGCGGTGGTCGAGATATCGCGCCACGCGTCGCGCAGATTGCGCAGCGTGCGGTCGATGAGGCTCGTCGCCACCTTGCGCGTCTCGGTTGGAAACTTGATGTCGGTCATGGCCGATTTTCGCCTGCCGATCGTGACCGTGTAAAGACAGGCTGTGCCTGCGAATTACGCAAGGCGCGCCTTCAATCCACGCAGGGCTTTAGGCAGCGATTCTATGATGTCGCTTGCGATCAGGCCCGGGCCGAACGAGGCCGCCGCCGCACCATGGAGCCAGGCCGCCGCGCAGGCCGAATCGAACGCCCTCATCCGCTGCGCGATGAGGGCCAGGATCATGCCGGCCAGCACGTCGCCGGTACCGCCGGTGGCGAGGTCGGGCGGCGCGTTGGAATTGATCACCGTCCGCCCATCCGGCGCCGCCACGACCGTGTCGAACCCCTTGAGCAGCACCGTGGCGCCGCTCCGCTCGGCGGCGGCCCGCGCCCGGCCGAGCTTGTCGCCGGCATGGGCCTTCGCGAGATCGGGAAACAGGCGCGCGAACTCTCCGTCGTGCGGCGTCAGCACGACCTGGCGGTCGCCGCCGCGCCGGATGGCGCGGCAGAGATGCTCGGCGTCATCGGCGAACGCGGTCAGCGCATCGGCGTCGAGCCCGCAGTCCTTGCCGGCACTGAGGGCCGCCAGCACCCGCATGCGCGTCGCCATGTCGGCCCCATTGCCCGGGCCGAGCAGCACCGCGTTCTTTCGCGGGTCTTCGAGCAGCCGGGCGAATGCAGGCGCGTCGTCGCAGGGGGCCATGATCAGCGTGTCGCTGGCGACGGCATAGATCGGGATCGCGGCCGACGGTGCGGCGACGCTCACCAGTCCGGCGCCGGCGCGCGCGGCCGCCCGCGCCGCCAACCGCCCCGCCCCGGTCATGACGCCGCCGCCGACCACGACCGCGTGCCCGCGGCTGTATTTGTGGCCGTCGGGTCGCGGCCAGGGAAACCGGTCCAGCCACAGCGCCGGGTCGTTCTCGTGGCAGCGCGGCGCGATGACGTCGAGAACCGCCGCCGGAATCCCGATATCCGCCACCACCAGATCACCGCACAGGAGGCGGCCCGGAAGGAGCACGTGCCCGGGCTTTTTGCGGAAGAAGGTGACCGTCACCGCCGAGCGCGGGGCGGCGTCCGGCTCGCCCACCACCTGTCCGGTGTCGCCGGACACCCCTGACGGCACGTCGACCGCGACGCAAGGCAGGCGCCGCGCGTTGATCTCGCGGACGACGTCGCGGGCGGCACCGTCGAGCGGCCGGCTCAGCCCGGCGCCGAACAGCGCGTCGACGACGACCGATGCGCCGTCGAGGGCCGCCGGCGTCAACGGCTCCACGGCACCGGTCCATGACTTGGCGTGAAACGCCGCATCGCCTTTCAAGCGCTCGCGGGCGCCGAAGAGGGCCAGCCGCACCGTCCACCCCGCCTCCCGCAGCAGGCGCGCCGCCACGAAGCCATCGCCGCCGTTGTTGCCCGGTCCGCAGAGGACGCTGACCGGACCAGGCGGGAAGCGCCGCCGCACCGTGTCGGCGACGGCAGCGCCGGCCGCGGCCATCAGCGCAACGCCGGGTGTTCCGGCCTCGACCGCGAGGCGGTCGGCGCGGCTCATCTCGGCGACCGTCAGAAGGGCGAACGCGTGCGGACCGGTGGTCATGCGAATCTCATAATCCTGCTGCCTTGAAATCACCATACGCAAGCCCGATGGTCATGCCATGCGGCTCGCCTCCCTCCTGTGCGTCCTCGGGCTCGCGGCCGCCCTCGCCGGGCCCACCGCACGCGCGGACGAGCCCGTCGATCTGCAGCTGGTCCTCGCCGTCGATTCGTCGTCGAGCGTGTCGATGGACGAATATTATCTGCAGCTGCAAGGGTACGCCGCCGCGTTCCGCCATCCCGAGCTCTTGAAGGCGATCCGGTCGGGCAGCCACCAGGCGATCGCGGTCATGCTCTTCGAATGGTCCAGCGAACGCCAGCAGACGGTCAACTTCGAATGGCGCCGGCTCGCCGACGACGCAAGCCTTGAGAAACTCGCATCCGAGCTCGAGAACGCGCCGCGGCTGGTCATCGGCGGCGAGACCGCCATCGGCGAGGCGATCGAGTTCGGGATGCGGCAGTTCGCCGACTGCGCGTTCGACGGTACACGCCGAGTCATCGACATTTCAGGCGACGGCTCCAGCAACCGCGGACGGCGCGTCACCATGGCCCGCGACGACGCGGTCCTTCAGGGAATCACCATCAACGGGCTTGCGGTCCTCCATGAAGAGCCGCAGCTGGACGCCTATTATCAGCGCTATGTGGTCGGCGGCGTCGGCGCCTTCGTGATCTCGGCCCACGACTACACCGACTTTGCCGATGCGATCCTGAAGAAGCTCCTGCACGAGGTCCAGACGGTGGCGGAGCTGCCGGGCCGGCCGTCTTAACGCCTCGCCTAACGATCTTTCGGTCGATCGGGAACAAAACGGGGCCGGAGTTTTTGCCGGAACGAAGACTCTGTGGTTATATGAATGATGACCGAAAGCGAGTTTCCGACCGAATTCGCCTCGGGCTGGAAGGACATGACCCAGCCGGAGCTCGACGAGTCGATGCGGCTTCACCACATGTTCAAGCTCGGCCAGCTGGGCGGGAAGCGCGCCAATCTCAGCTTTCGCAACCTCTCCTATCGCGACCTGTCGAACCACGATCTGTCGGACGCCGATTTCAGCGGCTGCCGCGCGCAGCACGCCAACTTCCGCGGCACGAACCTGTCGGCCGCCAATCTGTTCGCGGCCGATCTCCGGGCCAGCGACCTGACCAACGCGATCCTCACCCGGGCGGATCTGCGCGGCGCCTGCGTGCGGGGGGCCGTGCTGACGAACGCCGAGATGCACGAGGTCGATCTGCGCGCCGGCGTACTGCTCAAGTCCGACCGCCGCGGCAACCTCGCGATGATGACCTTCGACATGAACGTCGCCGATCTCGGCAACGCGGTCATCCGGGGCGCCGACCTCACGGGCGCCAAGCTGTCGAACGCGTTCATCATGCAGACCGACCTCACCGACGCGATCCTGCGCAACGCGAAGCTGCAGAAGGCCGACCTCAGCCAATCGAACTTGACCGGCTCGGTGCTCGAAGGCGCCGATCTGTCCGAGGCGAACCTCACCGGCGCCATCTTCCACGGCGCCATCCTCGCCCGCGCGATCATGCACGGGACGAAGCTCGAGGGCGCCGACCTGACGGGCGCCATGCTCGACGACCTCGACAAATCCCGCACCGATTTCAGCAAGGCGCGCCTGCCGCGCCATCTGGACTCGCTCGGCGCCTCCCTGAAGGAGGTGCTGATCCAGCATACGCAATGGATCCACTCCTCGGGCAAGACCGGCCGGCGCGCCGAGCTCGCCCGGTTCGACCTCAGCCGGCAGAACCTCGAGGGCGCGAATCTCTCGGCGGCGAGCCTGGAGCTGACGGTACTGCGCGGCGCCGACCTGTCCAAGGCCAACCTGCTGATGGCGGACATGAGTTACGCCGACCTGCGCGAGGCCGATCTGAGCTATGCCGATCTGCGCGGCGCCAGCCTCCGGCGGGCGAACCTCACCGGCGCCAGGCTGGTGGGAACCCGGGTCGGGCCGGTCGACATCCTCGGCTCGTCGACCCACATCTGGTCGGCCAATCTCGAAAATGCCAAGCTCCTCAACACCAATCTCAACGGCGCCGAATTCCGCCGCGCCAAGATGCAGAGCGTGAACTTCACCGGGGCCACGATGACCGGCGCTGTTTTCAAGCACGCCAATCTGCAGGACGCGATCTTCACCCGCGCCGACACGCGCGGGGCCGATTTCGAAAAGGCCGACACGCGCGGCACGGTCGACCTGCACGGTCCGGAACCGGACGACGACGCTCGCTGACTGCCGAGAGATCGATGTGACTCGCTCCGACGCCATTCTCCTTGCCAGCCGATACTTCGATGAGGGCGGGTTTGCCGCCGATCTCGCACGGCGCGTCGCGATTCCCACCGAAAGCCAGAATCGCGACCGGGCCGACGCGCTCGCCGCCTATGTCGAGGGTGAGCTCAAAGAGACGCTGGGCGGCCTCGGCTTCGCCTGCCGGACGCTGACGGAAGCCCGGGCCCTTGGCCCGTTCCTGTACGCCGAGCGGATCGAAGACCCCGGTCTGGTCACGGTGTTCTCCTATGGCCATGGGGACGTGATCCGCGGTCAGGACGCGCAATGGTCGCAAGGGTTGTCACCGTGGCGGCTGACCGCCGACGGCGACCGTCTCTACGGCCGCGGCACCGCCGACAACAAGGGCCAGCACAGCGTGAATCTCGGCGCGCTCGCCGCGGTGCTGAAGGCGCGCGGCCAGCTCGGATTCAATCTCAAGCTCCTCATCGAGACGGGTGAGGAAATGGGCTCGCCCGGCTTGCGCGAGCTGTGCGAGCGGCACAAATCCGAATTCAAGGCCGACGTGCTGATCGCCTCCGACGGTCCGCGCCTCTCGGCCGACCGCCCGACCCTGTTTCTCGGCTCGCGCGGCGGGGTCGCCTTCGACCTGACCGTCGACCTGCGCGCGGGCGCGCATCACTCCGGCAACTGGGGCGGCTTGCTGGCCAATCCGGGAATCATTCTCGCCCACGCCCTGGCGACAATCACCGGCCCAACCGGGCAGATCCGCATCCCCGAATGGGTGCCATCGGAGATTCCGGCGCCGGTGCGCAAGGCGCTCGCCGATTGCATGGTGGACGGCGGCCCCGACGGGCCGTCGATCGATCCCGGCTGGGGCGAGCCGAACCTGACTCCGGCCGAGCGGGTGTTCGGCTGGTGCAGCTTCGAAATCCTCGCCTTCCGCACCGGCAACCCCGATCAGCCGGTCAACGCCATTCCGCCCAAGGCGACGGCACGCTGCCAGCTTCGCACCGTCGTCGGGATCGATGCCGACCAGGTGCTGCCGGCGCTGCGGCGTCATCTCGATCGGCACGGCTTTCCGATGGTCAAGCTGGCGCCGGCCCGCGACGATTTCTTCCGCGCCACGCGGCTCGACCCTGAGCATCCTTGGGTCCAGTGGGCGGCGCGCTCGGTGACCGCGACCACCGGCCGCAAGCCGGCCATCCTGCCCAATCTCGGCGGCTCGCTGCCCAACGACATCTTCAGCGAGATCCTCGCCTTGCCGACGGTGTGGGTGCCGCACTCCTACCCCTCCTGCTCGCAGCATGCGCCGGATGAGCACATGCTCGCCCCGGTCGCCCGCGAGGGCTTGCAGATCATGGCCGGCCTGTTCTGGGACCTCGGCGAGCCGGGCACGCCGCGCCAGCGTCCGGCGGACAACGCCGCCGCGTGAGGGAGACAATCATGGATCGACGCGAGTTCATGAAGGTCGGCATCGGCGCCGGGACGATGGCCCTGTCGCCGATGGCGAGGGCGGCGGCCGCCGACAAGGCATGGCATGCCGGCCCGGTCGAACATCTCCTGCCGACGGTCAACGACCGCCGGCTGCTGCTGAAAGTCTCGCTCAGCCGGCCGGAGCGCGCCGTGTCGCTCGTCATCGGCGATCGGCGCGTCGCCGGACGCCGCACCGACAGCGACGGCTTCAATTGGGGCTTCGACGCGACGGCTCTGCAGCCGAGCCACGCCTACACGCTGACGCTGGTCGACGCCGCCGGCCGCGCACTCTGCGATTCATGGCCGATCCGGACATTCCCGGCGCCGCAGGACGCGCCGCAAAAGCTGCGCCTTGCCATCTATACCTGCGCCGGCGGCCACGATCTTCTCGGGCTTTTCGTGCCCATGACGACGCGCGTGCGTCTGTTGCAGCGGGCCCTCTCGTTCCAGCCCGACGCCGTCATTGCCAACGGCGACCACATCTACTGGGACCAGCGGACGGTCAGGGCACGGCAGTCGGGGGCCTCGCCGCGCGCCGAGGCCTACGCGGGACGATTCGATCGCGTGGCTCCGGTCCTGGGCAGCCCGAACGAAGCGGTGCTGAAACGCGCGGTCGGCCCGCAGATCGCGCCGCTCTACGGCACGCACTGCCGCTCCACGCCGGTCTTCTTCGTCCAGGACGACCACGACTATTTCGAGAACGACGAAGCCGACGACCGCTTCGTGAGCTTCCCGCCCGATCCCTTCATGTTGGCGGCGGCGCGGGCCTCGCAGAGCCTTTATTATCCGGAGTTCCTGCCCGACCCCAACCGGCCGCTCGGCCTCGCCTCGGCGTCGGCGAATGACCGGCCCGCTGGAATTTCGGAATCGTTCGGGACGCTGCGCTACGGCCGCCTCGCCGAGATCCTGATGTACGACTGCCGGCGGTTCATGACGCTGAAAGGACAGAGCGCCACGTTCGTTCCGCCGGAGACGGAAACCTGGCTGAAGGCGCGCATGGCCTCGGGCGACACCGGCCATGTCATCAACATCCCGTCGACGCCGCCGGGCTGGAGTGCCGGCAAGTGGGGCGAGTGGTACGGCGATCTCGAGGCCAACGGCGGCCTGACCACCACCAAGCCCAAGCCCTACTGGCAGCCGGGCTGGCGCCAGCAGCATGACCGCCTGCTGCAGGCGGCGTCCGCCATGAAGGGCCGCATCCCGCTGTTCATCAGCGGCGATCTGCACGCCATCGGCGAGACGCGCATCCGCCGGACCGGCGATGTCGACCTCGCGGCCAATCCCGTCGTGTCTATTCTATCCGGCCCGATCGGCACCGACAATTACGGCTGGCCGTCTTTTTTCCGGCGGATGAGCCCGCAGACGCCGGCGGGGCTCGCTGTCGACGAGCTGCAGCCGGCCATCGAGGAAAACGGCTTCCTGATCGTCGACCTCACGCCGGAAACGATCACGGCGCGGTTCTTCAAGTGGCGCCACGAGAGCCCGGATGTGATCGCCGGGCTTGAGCCGTTCCGCACGACCGTGTTGCGCCGCAACGCCTGAGCGGGCGCCCGCGGCTCAGCGCCAGACCGCGCCGACGATCATCGCCAGCACGACAGCGGCGTACAAGATCACGAATATCGGAAGCAGCCGGCGATCGAGCTGGAGTGCTGCGGCCTCGCTCCCGGTTTCGGCGTAGGAGCGCGCGATGACCGCCGCGATGCCGACCAGGAATCCCGCGCCGAGCGTCACCAGATGAATGCGGTCGATGAGGGTCGAGCCGAACGGCGCCTCGATGTTCCCGCTGTTGACGCGCATGCTGATCAGCGTGGTGAAGACCGTGGCGGCGGTCACCCCCATGCGTCCCGCGAAGATCGGCGGCAGGGTCGGGTTCATCCGGAAGGTCAGCGCCATGATCAGGAAGGCCACCACCGCGCCGATCGACAGGTCCACGAACAGCGCAAGGCCGTGGCGCTGCAAATCGACGTTGAATATCAGGCGTGAGGACTGCACCGGCCCCGGATGCCGCAAATCTCCGAAGTTGGTCGGATAGGGATGCTCCTCGGTCGCGACACTCCAGCCGGTCACCGACCAGCCGGTCAGCGAGACCGACTGCGCGATCCCCGAGCGCTCCCGGTCGGCAACGAACAGGAGCTCGGCGGTCGTTCCGAAGCTTTCCTCGATCACGATCTGCACCGTCTGCCGGTCAAACGGAAAGTGCGAGGTATCGAAGCGGTTGTTCACAGTCGCGCGGATGCGCTGCTGATCCCAGCGGCGGCTGCCCTGTTTCTCGGTGAGAATCGGCTCGGTCGTCTTGGCGGCTTCGTTGACGATGTACGCGGTCTCGAGGGGGGAGCGCGGGCGGGTCTCGCCGTCGACGACGGTCCAGATCCAGAAATCGACGGCCGCGGTGCCGGCGGCGAAATTCAGATTGTTGAGGCCGGTGAGAAAGACGCCGATGGTCACCTGTTCGGGTTCCGCCGCGGCGGCCCGGGGCGCGGTGAACGTCGCGACGATGGCGAGCACCACGGCGAGCACGCCCGCGACGTTCGCCGCCGGCCGGCGCGTCACTCCGTGCCTTTTTGAGTGACGAGACGCGGACCTTGGAACCCCTTGGCGGAGATCGGATCGATCTCGTCGGGCGATGAGATCGTCACCCCGAGGTCGTGGATTCGGCCGTCGTCGATGCCGTAGATCCAGCCGTGCACGGCGACGTCCTGGCCGCGCCGCCACGCACGCTGCAGCATCGACGTGTTGCAGACGTGGCGGACCTGCTCGATGACGTTGATCTCGCAGAGCGCATCCACCTGAGTCTCTTTTGGGAGGACCTCGATCTGCTCGCGATATTGCTGGGCCAGCGCGCTCAGGCTGTACAGCCAGTTGTCGATGAGCCCGAGTTCGTGCCGCTTCAGGGACGCCTTCACGCCCCCGCAGCCGTAATGGCCGCAGACGATGACGTGCCGCACGCGCAGCGCTTCGACCGCGTATTGGATGACCGCAAGGCAGTTGAAATCGACGTGCATCACCTGGTTGGCGACGTTCCGGTGAACGAACACCTCTCCGGGCATCACGTCGATGATCTCGTTCGCCGGCACGCGGCTGTCGGAGCAGCCGATCCACAGCACCTCCGGCGATTGCTGTTTGGCGAGTTTCTCGAAGAACCCGGGGCGCTTCTCCACGACACGCGCCGCCCACTTCCGGTTGTTCTCGAGCAACCGGCCGAGCGTTCGATCCTTATCGTCAGGCCCCGACATAGAGGAACCATCGCCCAGGCGTGGGCCCAATGCAACCGAAACGGCGGACGTCAGGCCACAGCGGTGATGTCGTCGATTTGTCTTATTTCGGCCAGCGTCAGCGTCCAGCCGGCGGCGTGGACATTCGCCTCAACCTGTTCCGGCTTGGTGGCGCCGGCGATCACGCTCGCCAAGGTCGGTCGCGACAGGAGCCAGGCGAAGGCGAGATCGAGCAGGCTGTGTCCGCGCGCGTCCGCGAACCCGCGCAGCTTCTCAACCTTCGCCCAGTTCGCGGCGGTCATATACTTGTCCGCGTGGTTCTGCATATAGGAGAGGCGGGTCCCCTTCTCGGGCTTCTGGTCGCGCCGGTACTTGCCGCTCAGCAGACCGCTCGCCAGCGGGAAGAACGGCAAGAGGCCCATGCCGTACTTCTCGATGGTCGGTATCAGCTCGCGTTCGATGTCGCGCACCACCAAGCTGTATTCGTCCTGGCAGGAGACAAAGGCCGAGATCCCCAGCCGCTTTGAGGTCTCCTCCGCCTCGGCAACCTGCGCCGCCGGCAGGTTGGAGCAGCCGATGTAGCGGACCTTGCCCTGGCGGACCAGATCGTCGAGGGCGCGCAAGGTCTCCTCGATCGGCGTCGCCGGATCGGGCCTGTGCAGCTGATAGAGATCGATCCAGTCGGTGTTGAGACGCTTGAGGCTCGCCTCCACGGCCGAAACGACGTAGCCGCGCGACGCGTCCAGCTTGCCGCCCTTCTGGATCGGCATGCCGAACTTGGTCGCCAGCACGATGTCCTTGCGGCGCGGCCCCAGGATCTTCCCGAGCGCCTTTTCCGACCCGCAATCTTCGCCGTAGACGTCGGCCGTGTCGAACAGCGTGATGCCGGCGTCGAGCGCCTTGTGAACGACCTGGCGCGATGCCTCGAGGTCGATCCGGCCGCCGAAGTTATTGCAACCGAGGCCGATGATCGAGACCGCCGGCCCCGCTTTGCCGAGCTTGCGCGTTTCCATGTGCATTCACTCCGTCATCGCGAGCGGAGCGAAGCGATCCAGTGGCTGCCTTCTGGATTGCTTCATCGCCCGGGGATGCAGGGGGCTTCGCCCCTGCGAAAGATTTGGGCTCCTCGCAATGACGACTGGAACCAGACAGCCGAGCGAGAGCTTAGGCGATCTTGCGCGCCTCGGTCGAGAGGCCCGCGCGCTCGAGGACCGCGTCGAGCCGCTTGGCGAGCTCGGGCGTCGCCGGCACCATCGGCAGCCGGTGCTCCTCATTCGGCAGGATCCCGAGCCGCTTCATCATGTACTTGATCGGGATCGGGTTGGTGTCGAAGAACACCGACTGGTTGAGCTCGAACAGCTCGTAATGGAGCACCTTGGCGCCGGCGAGATCGCCCGCGGCGGTTTTCTCGTACAACGCCGCGATCTTGCCGGGCGCCAGATTGCCGACCGCGTTCATCAACCCGCGGGCGCCGACCGCCAGCATCGGCAGCGACAGGTCCTCGAGGCCGACATGGACGCGGAACTCGGGCCCGAGCCGCACCAGGAGCTCGGTGACGAAGGTGAGGTCGTTGACCGCGTGCTTGATGCCGACAAGGTTCGGCGCCTGGTCCACGATCTGCGCCACCGTGTCGACCATGATGTTGACCGCGGCGCGGCCCGGGATGTGATAGATCATCACCGGCAGATCGGTGCGCTTGGCGAGATCGATGAAGTATTCCGCCATGCCGCGCTGCGGTGGCCGGATGAAATACGGTGTCAGGATCAAGAGCGCGTCGGCGCCGGCCTTCTCGGCTGCTTTGCTCAGTGTCACGGTGTCGGCGTGGCTTTGCGAGCCGGTCGCGGCCACGACGGGCACCCGGCCGGAAGCGGTCTTCACCGCCACCTCGACCAGCTTGTTGCGTTCCTCGATGGTCAAGGTGGAGGGTTCGCTGGTCGTCCCGTTCACCAGGACGCCGTGCGAACCGCCGGCGATCTGGCGCTCCACCAGCCGCGCATAGGTCGCGTAGTCGACCTCGCCGTTCTTGAACGGCGTCACCAGCGGCGGGATCGAGCCGCAGAGATGGTTCGGCCTCAATGAAATCATTTGTTCGATCCTATGTGGCGTTGTCGGTGTGCGTCATCCCGGGCAGGCGGCGCTGGCCGCGCGACCCGGGATCCATCTCGCCAGCGGAACGATGGATCCCGGCTCTCGCTACGCTCGGCCGGGATGACGTGCTGCGCGAAAGCTATGCCCTCGTGTCACCCGGCCTGGCGGTTGGTGCCGAAGCCTTCCTGCACGCCGAGCACGGCCATCGGCATCTTGAGGCTCTCCTGCCACAACAGCGATTCCATGGCGATGTTCAGCGGCTGGTCCTGCACCGTGAGCTCGTACACGTAGTCGTCGTACGAGGCGTGGTTGTGCACCGCCCAACCCGGCGCCGACAGCATGAGGTCGCCGGCCTTCCACTCGTACACCTTGCCCTCGACGGTCGAGCGGCCGGTGCCGTGGAAGTAGTAGTTGATCGCCGCCGAGCTGTGCCGGTGCGGCCGATCGACGATTTTCGGCGGCCGGATGGTCATGGTCGCGAAGAACGACGGCGTGCAGCCATTGGTGCGGCCGGTCATCGGGTTGTAGAGCATGTAGAGGCGCCGGCCGACATAGTCCTTGCCCAGCGCTTCCAGCTTGTCGAGGTGGTGCTTCACCGTTTCCCACGGCCAGTGGAACGCCTTCGATTCGACGGCGGGGGGATTGATCAGCACCTCGTAGGGCATGAGCCAGGCGCCGTTGTCGAGCTTGACGGTGCCGAACGGCGACACGCGGCGCTTCTTGTCCTCGTCGGAGAGCTCCTCGTGCTTCACCGCCTGCACCGGCGGCGGACTCTCCTCGACGTAATGGACGTTCATCATCTCGAGCAACGGCGCGTTCGAGTAGGTGAGCCGCACCAGCACGTCGTCGCCATCATTGCCGTGCCACACCGGCTGCATCGAGGGCGTGTTCCAGACGTCGTAGAGCTGCACGTCGAAACGATTGCCGCCGACGACCGAATGCCCCTTGCCGCGGATCACGAAATTCACCTGGGTCGAGTTCTGGCGGTACGGCACGGTGCGCTCGCCGGGCAGCAGCACATCCAGGGCCACGCCGATCCCGGGGGCCAGCCCGGTCGACAGTTGGTTGGCGGGATGAGCGATCAACGACCGCCGGCAGCCATTGGCCGGCTTCGGCAGATTGGCGAGTCGCTCGATCTCGGCATCGATCGTTTCCTTCGCGATCACCACCGCGGGCCACAGATCGATCTTGCTGGGCGCCTTCCCGGTCTGGTCGATGAACCGCACGCTGTCTGACATGGTCGGGCTCCTGATTCCTCACCTAAAGAGGCGGCTATAGCTTAGCCTTCTAAGGATAAGGTAAGGCGGCCGCGGGACGTCGTCCACGGCATCTTTTTAAGCTGCCCAGCCAAATGGTTAGGGGAGCCATTGGATTGACTCGGCGGCCGGCGCGGACGAAGCTGGGCGCGCCCGCCACAAATTCCGTCAGGAAGAACGGATCATCATGGACCGAGTGCCGCAAGGGCGCGAGCGCGAGCGGAGGAACGACGCGCCGATCTATGTCGACGACCGGCCACAGGACGGGGTATTCCGGGTCCACCGCGACGTCTATGCCGACCCGGAATTGTTCGCGCTCGAGATGACTCACATCTTCGAGCGCACGTGGATCTTCCTCGGCCTCGACTCGCAGATCCCTAAGCCGCACGACTTCATCACCACTGCGATCGGCCGGGCGCCGGTGCTGGTCGCGCGCAACGCCGAGGGGCGCATCGGCGCCTTCCTCAACGTGTGCCGGCACAAAGGTGCAGTTGTGTGCCGCGCCGAGCAGGGCCATGCCAGGCACCACACCTGCCCCTATCACGGCTGGGTCTATGATTCCTCGGGCCGCAATCTCGACATCAAGGATCGCGCCGTCGGCGACTATGGGGCGGGATTCGATGCCGACGATCACAACCTGATCCCGATTGCCCGGGTCGCCGCCTACAAAGGCCTGATCTTCGGCAGCCTGTCGCCGGATGTGCCCACGCTCGAAGAGTTCCTGGGCGACGCGCGGTTCTTCATCGATCTCGCCATGGACCAGGGGCCACACGGGATGGAGTTCGTGCCCGGCCGCTCGATCTACACCTATAACGGCAACTGGAAGCTCCAGCTCGACAACGGCCTCGACGTCTATCATCTCACGTCGACGCATATCAGCTTCATGGATGTCCAGGCGCGCCGCCGCGCCGGAGCCGGCAACGTCGAAGCCCGGCAGCTCGACTGGGCCAAGCGCCCGACACAGTCGGCCGGCATGTTCACCTTCCCTTACGGCCATGGCGTGTTCTGGGCCAACAACACCGAGCCGGAAAAGCGCCCCGTCTACGCCGCGATCGAAGAGATCCGCAATCGCGTCGGCGATGTGCGCGCGGAATGGATGCTGCGCGGCCGCATCGTGTCGATCTTTCCCAATCTGCAGATTCCCGATGCGATCACCTTGATGCTGCGCCAGTTCCGGCCCCTTGCCGTCGACCGCACGGAGATGCGCAGCTATTGCCTGGCGCCGATCGGGGAAGCGCCGGACGCGCGCGCGCGCCGGCTGCGGCAGTTCGAGGACTTCTTCAATCCCGGCGGGCTCGCGACGCCCGACGACATCGTCGTCTACGAGGACTGCCAGCGCGGCTTCCGGTCGCCCGGCCTCGCCTATCTTCAAGGCTATTCGCGCGGCGCCGGGGCGGCGGTTGCCGGCCCGAACGACGTGGCGCGGGACCTCGGCCTCAAGCCCGTCACCAGCCAGACCGGCACCTATAAGACCCAGACGGAAGCGGTGCTGCACGCGCCCTATCGCGAATGGCTGCGCTTGATGGACGCCGGACGCGCCGGGCGAAAGGCCTATCCGTGACGGATGAAGCCGCGGCGCTCGCCGCCGGACGGGACCTTCTCGAGCGCGAAGCGGTCGCCCTCGACGACCAACGCTGGGACGACTGGCTGGCCCTGTTCGCCGCCGATTGCGAGTACTGGCTGCCGACCTGGCGCCACGACGAGACGCTGACCGACAACCCCCGCGCCGAACTCTCGCATATCTATTACGCGAGCCGCGCCGGCCTCGAAGACCGCATCGTGCGCATTCGGTCCGGCCGCTCGCCCGCCTCACTACCGCTGCCGCGCACGACCCACATCCTCAGCAACATCCGCCTGCGCGAGCCGCCGGAAAGGGATCGGCTGCGGCTGCGCTCGTCGTGGATCACCCAGGTGTTCTTCACCCGCTCGCGCGAGACCCACGCCTTCTTCGGTCACAGCGAGCACGATCTCGCCCGCCGCGACGGCTCCTGGCTGATCCTGCGCAAGAAGGTCGTGCTGCAGAACGACTACATCCCGGGGATGCTCGACATCTATTGTGTGTGAGAACGGAGGCCAGCGCTTACGACGAGACCGCGATCGCTTCGAACGGCCGCCTCCGATACTGCAGGACGCATCTGACGCCGAATAGAAGATCCACCGTCTGACCATCCGTCGCGAGCGGCAACGTCAAATGCTCGTACTCGAGAAAGTCGCGATCCCTCACCGGCGACGGCGAAATCCCGTAGGCCGGTGCCTTGTCATCGACGATGGTCGTGAACCGCCGATAGATCGCCTCGAACGTCTCCAGCGAGCCGGTCTGCTCTATGTACAGCCCCGTCACATCGCGCCCAAAGATTTCGGCGAAATGCGTACCGGTCAGGCGGTGCCGAAACCGGTAGTAGGAACCGTTCCGCACGACGTCGAACAGAACGACGTGAGCCAGGAACCGCACCATCTCGACGGGATCGAGATGCTCGCGGCCGGGAAGCCGGCCCGGCCCGCAGAGCGCGCGCTTGCCGGTCCAATAGCGATAGCAGAGCGCAATCGCGGGACTGATCGCCTGCTTTAGATCTTCGTCGGTCGCGACTGCGATGTGCGTGCCCGGCATGGCGCGGCACCATAGAAGCGGGCCGTAAACGCGCGGTTAATCCGGTTAATGATCCGTTGCCGCTGACCATGCGGTCAATCGGCCGCGCCGCATCGGGTCGCGCCGCCAGCCCCTGCTTTGGATATTATTTCGCGATATCAAGGCGGTGATTGGACGTACCCTTGATCTAGATCAAGGCTACAATGGCTTTCATTTGCGAATATTGTGTCAACACACGCCGCAACGTGAAGGATTGGAAGTGTACACAGTTCTGGTGATCGACGACGAGGATGAGGTCCGGCAGGTCGTGCGGCACGTCTTGCAAGCCGCCGGGCACCTGGTCATCGAGGCCGCCGACGGAAACCCCGGCCTCAAATTGTACCGCGAACGCCGGCCCGATCTCGTGATCACGGACATCGTCATGCCGGACAAGGAAGGCATCGAGACGATACGCGACATTCTCAAACTCGATCCCACGGCCCGCATCATCGCCATGGCCGATATCGGCCCGTGGCGGATGGATGTCTTGAAAATCGCCGAGCGCTTCGGTGCGATGGGCACGCTGCGCAAACCGTTCCGTCCGGATGAGCTCCTCGGCTGCGTCGACCACGTCCTCACGCACGGCCGCCTGCGGCGCGCCGGCCAGTCGTAAGACGGACGCTGGACAAACCGGCCGACCCATCCGACAGCTGCGGGGAATGGCTAAGAGCGAGAGCCGCCGGGTCCTGATCGTCGGCTGCGGTGCGATCGGCGGCATCTTCGCGGCATCGTTCGCACG
The DNA here is from genome assembly GCA_036394195.1 of Alphaproteobacteria bacterium. GTDB lineage: Bacteria > Pseudomonadota > Alphaproteobacteria > CACIAM-22H2 > CACIAM-22H2 > DATJPD01. Next base: position 83,152 of record DASWFO010000062.1, read on the forward strand.
CGCGGCGGACGTCGTCGGGTACGACACCAATGCCGAGCATGTCCAGGCGATCCGCGACCGCAGCCTCCGCGTCTTGCGCGAGGGCCGCGAAGCCAGCAGCCGCATCGCCGCCACCGCGGACGCGGCGTCCCTCGCCGGCCAAAGGTTCGACGCGATCCTGTTCCTGACCAAGTCCAAGGCGACCGGTGCCGCTCTCGCGGCCCTGCGGCCGGTCCTGGCGAACCGGCCGCCGCTGATCACTCTGCAGAACGGGATGGGCAACAGCGACGTGCTGCTCGCCGTCGAGGCCTGCCCGGTCGCGCGCGGCGTCACCATGGCGGCCGGGCGCTATCTCGGGCCCGGAGCAGTCGAGCATCTGCTGCACGGCAAGACGTGGCTCGGCCCGCTCCGCGGGACCGTCGAGGACCTGCGCTGGTTCGGCGCGCTGTGCACGGCCGCCGATCTGCCGACCGAGATCATCCCCGACCCGATGGGAGCAGTGTGGGCGAAGTTCCTGTTCAACAGCGTGATGAACCCGATCGGAGCACTGCTGCTCGGCGTCAACGCCGCACGCTACGAATCGCCCGAGGTCCTGCAGCTCATCGACGAGATGGCCGCCGAAGGCGAGCGCGTGATCCGCGCCCTTGGCGGCAGCTTCGCGTTCGATCCCATGGAGTACGTGAACAAGGTCCGCGCCGGCGAAGCGCCGCTGTCCAAGCACGCCGGCTCGATGGCGCTCGATATCGCCCGCGGCGCGCCCACCGAGATCGACGAATTGACCGGCTATATCGTGGCCGAAGGCGAACGCCTGGGAATTGCGGTGCCCGCATCGAAAACGGTATACCGTCTGGTCAAGGGGCTGGAGATCGCGGCGTCACACAAGCGCTCAGGGGGCACATGACCGATACCCAATGGCGGGGCGGCCGCGCCGCGCTCGGTGCGGCCCTCGTGGCGGCGTTCTGCGCCGGTCAGCACCCGGCCGGTGCGCAGACCGCGCCCGGTGCCGCGGACGGTTTTCCGACCAAGCCGATCCACATCGTGGTCGGGTTCAGCCCCGGCGGCGCCAACGACATCGTGGCCCGCGTCGTCGGCCAGAAGCTGACCGAAAGCCTCGGCCAGCCGGTGCTGATCGAGAACCGCACCGGTGCCGGCGGCATCATCGCCGCCGAATACGTCGCCCGCGCGGCCCCCGACGGCCACACCCTGCTCACCGGACCGATGGCGACGCTGTCGATCAATCCAGCCGTCTACGAGACGCTTCCCTATGGACCGCAGAATTTTGCGCCGATCTCACTGGTCGTCTCGTTTCCGCTGATCCTCCTGGTCAATCCGAACCTCCCCATCCGGTCAGTGAGCGAGCTGGTCGCCTACGCGAAGGCCAATCCCACCGAGGCCAATTATTCGGCCTCGGCGACGACGTTCCAGCTCACCACCGAGCTGTTCAAGCTGCGAACCGGTGCTCCGGCCGAATACGTCGCGTACAAGGGCAGCACCGAATCCGTCACGGCGGTGATGAAGGGCGAAGTCCTGATGACCATCGTCGATTCCGGCCCGGCCTCGGTCCAGCTCAAGAGCCGCGCAGTCCGCGGCCTCGCCGTCACGGCACCTCGACGCATGCCGGCGTTTCCGGAGATCCCGACCATGGCCGAGGCGGGGGTCGCGGACATGGTGGCGGTGAGCTGGACGGGCTTTCTGGCACCCGCGGGGACGCCGCCCGCGATCGTCAAGAAGCTCGAGAGCGAAGTCATCCGCATCGTCAAGCTGCCGGAGGTCCGCGAGCGGCTGCAGGCCCTCGAGCTCGATCCGGTCGGGAGCACGTCGGCGGAGTTCGCGCGCGTCATCGCCGCCGATTTGAGCCGCTGGTCGGCCGTCGCCAAGGCGGCGAATATCAAGATGGAGCCGTAGGGCTCTAGGAATCGCATCTGCGACCTGCAAGACTGCGCGGCCCGGGGCTCCGAGTAATGCGGATCACCGCGAGGGGAGGAAATTCTCGATGAACAGCCGTCGCATGGCACGCGGCCTTTTCAACACCGTCGTCGCGCTGGCCGCCGCCTCGATGTGGGCGTCCGCCGCCGCCGCGCAAAGTGCTGCGGAGCGCAGCTATCCCAACAAGCCGCTTCACGTCATCGTCGGATTCGCCGCCGGCGGCGGCAACGACATCCTCGCCCGCATCGTCGGCCAGAAGCTGTCCGAGAACATCGGCCAGCCGGTGGTGATCGAGAACAAGCCCGGCGCGGGTGCCATCATCGCCACCGAGTACGTGGCCCGCGCACCGGCCGACGGCTACACCATCCTGGTCGGCGCCAGCGGTGCCATCGTCATCAACCCGGCCGTCTACACGAAGCTGTCCTACGATCCGCTGCGCGACTTCGTGCCGGTGTCGATGATCGGCTCGTTCCCGCTGTTCCTGGTCGTCAGTCCGAGCCTGCCGGCGAAATCGGTGGCGGAGCTGGTGGCTTACGCCAAGGCCAATCCGGCCAAGGGGCATTACGGCGGCGCCTCGGCGGCCTTTCAGCTCGCCACCGAATTGTTCAAGACGCGCACCGGCCTGCAGGCCGATTTCGTGGCCTACAAGAGCACGACGGATTCCATGACCGCGGTGATCTCGGGCGAAGTCCTGTTCACCATTGGGGATTCGCCGGCGGTCGCGGGGCCGATCAAATCCGGCCAGGTGCGGGCGCTGGCCGTCACCTCGGCCAAGCGCAGCACCGAAATCCCCGATGTGCCGACGATGGCGGAAGCCGGCGTGCCCGGCGTCGAGGTGGGGCTGTTCAGCGGCTTGTTCCTGCCGGCGGCGACGCCGGCGCCGATCGTGAAGAAGCTCCAGGACGAAGTCATCCGCGCCATCAAGGCCCCCGACGTCCAGGAGCGGCTGCGCGGGCTGTCGGCCGAGCCGGTGGGCAACACCTCCTCGGAATTCCGCCGCGCGATCGAAAAAGAAATCCCGCAGTGGACCGAGGTGGCGCGCGCGGCCAATATCAAGATCGAACAATGACCATGAGGCACCGAACTATGACGATCCTTCGCCGCGGCCTCCCTCTCCTCTTGGCTGCCGGCCTGGCGGCGTGCAGCAGCGGTGGCGAGCCGACCTCTCCGCCGCTTGACTACGCCGCCGTCATCGCGGCCCCGGACCGCAGCGACGCCGACCGCCAGACCGACCAGCGCCGCAATCCGGAGAAGCTGCTCGCGTTCACCGGTGCCCGGCCGGGCCAGAAGGTGCTCGATATAGGGGCCGGTGGCGGCTACAGCACCGAGTTGATGGCGCGCGCCGTGGGTCCCACCGGTGTCGTGTACGGACAGGATTCAGCCGATGCCGGTGCGCGCGCGAAGGAAGCGTTCCAGGCGCGCGCCCAGAAGCCGGTCATGAAGAACGTGACCCGGCTCGAACGGCCGTTCGACGACCCGGTGCCGCCGGACGTGCGCAACCTCGACCTCATCACCTTCTTCTTTTTCTATCACGACACCGCGTATATGGACGTCGACCGCGCCAAGATGGACCGCCGCCTGTTCGACGCCTTGAAGCCCGGCGGCGTGCTGATCATCGCCGACCATTCGGCCCGGGCCGGCGACGGCACCAGCGTCGCCAAGACGTTCCACCGCATCGAGGAAAGCACGCTTAGGCGCGAGGTCGAGGCGGCGGGCTTCCGCTACGTCGGCGAGGACGGCTTCCTGCGCCACCCCGAAGACCCGCGCAACGTCATCGTCTTCCGCCCGCAAGTGCCGGTCGACGAGTTCGTGTTGAAGTTCGAGAAGCCCCGTTAATTGAGCGCCTCGCGGGTAGCCGCCACACCGGCCGGATATTGCCAGGGGGCGAAGCCCCCTGGGACCCCGGCCCTACCCCCTCGGCGCCGGGCGCACATCCGTGCGCCCGGGTGACTCACGGCAATCGCTCCGCTAAATCATTCCGTGACCCGCCGCTTCCACAGCTCCCAGGCGCGGCCGAGCGAGGCGTTGTTGGTGGCGGTCGCCTTCACGGTTTCCTCCGGTTCGAGGTAGGTCACCGGGCCCAGACGCAGCGCCTCGGCCTGCAGGCGCGCGTTCAGCTCGGTATAGATGCCGCGATAGACCACCTGCGGCAGGGTTTCCCCGACCGCCACCGAGCCGTGGCCGCGCATCAGGGCGACGGCGTTGTCCGCGAGGGTCTTTGCCAGAGCGCGCCCCTGCTCGCCGGTGCGGACCAGCATGTCGGTCATGCCGGACACTTTGCGGATCTCGAACACCGGGGCACCGGCGCCGATAAACGAGCTCATGTGATAGATCGGCCGGAGCGGCACGACCGACACGCCGAACGGGATGACCGACGGCGAGTGACTGTGCACGACCGCCTTCACATCCGGCCGCGCCCGGTAGATCTCGCCGTGAATGAAGCGCTCGGTGTACAGGGTCTGGCCCCGCGCATCCACCGGCTCGCTGTCGAGCGTGAATTCGACGATGTCGGCGGCGGTCACCAGCCCCGGGGCCAGGCTGCGCGACAGGAAGTAGCGGTTCGGATTCGTCGGATGGCGGACACTCACATGCCCGAACCCGTCCACCACGCCTTGATCGAAGAGGATGCGGTTGGCGAGAACGAGGTCGGCGATGACCGCCGCCTCGTCGTCCGGCCGGTCCGTCCCGCCGCGGCCGACCATGGCGGCGAAGAACGGCACGACCGAGGCCAGGGCGGCGGAGGCGGCGTGGAAGCCGAAGACATGATGGGCCGGCATGGTCTGTGTCCCCTAAGTTGTTCGTCGCCCGAAGCTACTGCATCCGCGACCGCGGTTCGAGGGCTTACCCGTTTCGCCGTCTCTTTCGAGGCGATATAACAGCGGCAGGAGGACGTCATGCTCAGCATCGACCTGCGGGGCCGCAAGATGCCGTCCCTCGGCCTCGGCACGTGGCAGCTCACCGGCAGCGCCTGCGAGCGCGCGGTGCGGCTGGCGCTCGACATCGGCTACCGTCACATCGACACCGCTGAGATGTACGGCAACGAGGCCGAGATCGGCCGGGCCCTGGCGGCGTCGGGCATCGACCGCAAGGCGGTGTTCGTCACCACCAAGATCTGGACCAACCACCTTCACGCCAAAGACGTCGGCCCGACCGTCGAGGCCTCGTTGCGCAAGCTGCGCACGGCCTATGTCGACCTGCTGCTGATCCACTGGCCGAACGAATCGGTGCCGCTCGGCGAGACCCTGGGCGCCATGCGCAAGCTGCAAGCAGCGGGCAAGACGCTGGCGGTCGGGGTCAGCAATTTCCCGGTGAAGCTCATGCGCGAAGCGGCCGAGACGCACAAGGCGCCGATCGTGTGCAATCAGGTCGAATATCACGTCCAGCTCGATCAGACGCCGGTGCTCGACTATGCCCGCCGGCACGACATCGCCGTCGTGGCCTATTGCCCGCTCGGGCGCGGGCGCCTGATCCGTCATCCGGTCCTGAGGCGCATCGGCGCCAAACACGGCAAATCCGCGGCCCAGGTGGCGCTGCGCTGGCTGATCCAGCAGGACCGCGTCGCCGCCATCCCCAAATCAGCGAGCGAAGCCAATCTGCGCGCCAATTTCGAGATCTTCGATTTCGCGCTCGACCGCGACGACCTGAAGGCGATCGCGGCGCTGTCGGCAAAGGACCGCCTGGTCGACATCGGCGGGACGGACTGGGATGCC
>DASWFO010000063.1:0-6944 GCA_036394195.1 Alphaproteobacteria bacterium
CCACCCGCCTCAAGCTGGCCGGCACCTCGCAGGCCGAACTCCTCGCCATGACCGAAAAGGTGGAGGAAGGAGCCGCACTCCTGGCCGATGCAGCGGTGGATTTGATCGTCTTCCACTGCACCGGGGTCTCGACCTTCGACGTTGAGATGGAAAAGCGTCTCAAGGCGCGCATCGAAAAGACCACCGGCAAGCCCGCGACGGCGACGTCGGAGGCTTTGGTCAACGGTTTCAAGGCGCTGGGCGTGCGTCGGGTGGTTCTCGTGTCGCCGTACCCGAAGGACATCAACGAGCGCGAGGTGGCCTTCTTTCGCGCGCACGATATCACCATCGTGCGGGAGCACGGCCTGAGCCTCACCAGCGGCCAGGCCTTCGCGGCGGTCGAGCCCGGCGACTGGTACCGTCACGTCATGGCGAACCGGGACGATAAGGCGGAGGCCTATTTCTTAAGCTGCACGACCATTCGCGCGGTCCCGGTCATCGCGACACTCGAGCGCGACCTCGGCAAGCCGGTCGTGACCAGCAATCAGGCGATGGTCTGGCAGGCGCTGCGCAAAGGCGGGGTCCGCGACCGGATCGAAGGCTTCGGGCGCCTTTTGGCGGAACACTGACGGCGAAGTTGGCGGCTGCGCGCCGGAACCACGGCAGCGGGCTCGCCTCAACGAGGGAGATCACGCCCCCTCGACCCGCCCTACTCCAGGTGAATATCCGCCTTCTCGATCACGTCCTTCCACACCAGGAACTCGCGGCGGAACAGGGCGCGCGCCTCCTCGGGCGTGTTGTTGATCGGGATCAGGCCCATCTCGGCAAAGCGCGCCTGCATCTCCGGCGTCTCCGAGACCGCCTTGATCTCGCGCTGCAGGAAATACACGATCGGCATCGGTGTTCCCGCGGGCGCGTAGACGATCCCGTACAGGCCGAGCTCGGCGTCGGGCCATCCCTGCTCGGCGAAGGTCGGCACGTCCGGCAGGCCGGGGGTCCGCGCCTTGCCGGTGGCGGCGATCAGCTTGATGGTCCCCTGCTCGAGGAACGGCTTCGGCCCATTCGCACTGGTCCAGCACAGATCGAGAGTCCCCTGCACCACGTCGTTCAGCTCGGCGAGCTCGCCGCGATAGGGAACATGAATGAGATTGGCCCCGGTCTTCAGCTTCATCAGCTCGCCGAACAGGTGTCCGCTGGAGCCCTTGCCCCAGGAGCCGAAGGTGAGCCCCTGCGGGCGCGCCTTCGCCACCGCGATCAGCGACGCAACATCGTTCACGGCGGAATCCTTGCGCGCGGCGAGAATGATGCTGGCGGTGTCGGTGACCGTGACCGGCTCGAGCTGGCGGATCGGATCGTAGGGCAGGTTCGGGTAGAGCAGCGGGTTTTGGATCTCGGTGCCGCTCGTGGTCATCATGATCGTATAGCCGTCGGGCGGCGACTGGATCAGCGCCTGGGTCCCGACGATGGTGTTGGCACCGGGCTTGTTGTCGACGATGAAATTCCGGCCCAGCCTCGCGGACAGCCGATCGGCGATCAGCCGGCCCTTGACGTCGATGATGCCGCCCGGCGCGAAGGGCATGATGATCTTCACCGGCCGGGCGGGGTATAGCTCTTCCGCACGGACCGCGCCGGACGCCGACGCGGTGGCCGCCATCAAGACCGCCAGCACCCAATGACGCATACGCTGTTCCTTCGGGTTCAGTCCGAGGCCGCCGCGCGCGGCGCCTCGATCAGGAAATTCCCCGCCGCGAGCGTCACCAGGTCGTTCGCCGCATCGAAGCCGACGCCGATCGGGTCGCGACCCTCTTTGACCGCCGCGATCTGGCGCGCCAGCACCCGGCGCAGCATGGCAATGCCCTTGTCGCTGGAGGCCAGGTGCTCCTCCGAATGGAAGCTGATCCGGCCCTGCCCGACCTGCGCCTCGTAATCGCCGGGCAATTGCTGATGCTCGTCTTCGGTGAGATCCCACCAGTATTTGCCATTGTACGTGGAGCGGCCCTTGCCCAGCGTGCCGTTCTCCCGCGTGCGGCCCGCGACATAGATGCGGAAATTGCCGTCATCGATCGGCAGCACCCATCCGATCTGCTCGCAGGCGCCGTACGCCTCGACGCGCGGGCTCGGCACGACGCGGAGCGTCGGGAACACGGCCTCGGTGATCCGGTGATGGAGGCGGCCATCCGGCAGGGGGCGGTCCTGCACGGTCAAGGTGCCGCGCGGCGTGGTCTGGAAGTCGACCTTCGGCATGATGCCCATCTGCGGCACGAACTGCACGCCGCTGAACGAGCCGTGCAGGATCGGCACGTGGAGCGGGTCCATGATGTTCTCGAAATGCTGCAGCCAGTTGCAGGGGACCAGGGCCGGACCGCCGCTGCCGATGCTGGTGTCGTCGGCGTCGATGAGTTCGCCGGGGGCGAGATCCTCCAGAATGTCGTAGCGGGGCAGGACCGGCTTGCGGTCGGGCGGGCCGAGATAGGCGAAGATCAAGCCGTAGCGCTCCTGAACCGGATACCAGGGCTGACGGACCTGGTCGCGGTGCCGCCCGCCGTCGGGCTCGCAGGGCTGGTCCAGGCAGCGCCCTTCGGCGTCGAACAGCCAGCCGTGATAGCAGCAGCGGATGCCGCGCTCCTCGACCCGGCCGTAATAGAGCGTGGTGCCGCGATGGCAGCAGCGCGGGTAAAGCAGGGCCGAACGGCCCTGGCCGTCGCGGAACAGGATCAGGTCTTCGCCGAGCACGCGCACCGGCTTCGGGCGTGCGGTGGCGTCGGCGGCGAGACCGATCGGATGCCAGTAGCGGCGCAGGAACTCGCCGCAGGGCGTGAAGCGGCCGACTTCGGTCAGCTCGGTGCGATAGGCCGGGGCGGGCTGGCCGTAGGCGGTTCCGGTGTCCACGTCGTCTCCTCCCGCGGCAATCCTAGACGCGTCTGCGCGCGGAGGCTATCCGGCGAGGTCGCAATCGCGGGCGTGTCCAGACCTCCGTGCAAACAGCCGGCGCACTTTGGAGAGCGCGCATGACGCGGCGATTTCGCACCGGGCCTTCGGTTACGTTTGAAGCACAAGAAGAGAGAAAAGATGCACCGTGCGAGAGCGGGCCGAGAGGCCAAGCGACTCGGCCCGCGGCGGCGCAAAAGACCGATCTCACAAACGCGTGAGCAGCGGCCGCGATTTTGCGCTGCACAACACAGAACCGGATTTCCGCAAATTTGAGCGACACGGCCCCACCGGCCCGGCAGCGCGCATCGGGCCGGCGGTTTTACCAATCTACATCTGACAAACGCAGGTCGATTTGAGTACTCGTCAAATTTTCGGCGGTTTCGGTTAATAAAGTTTTTGATAGTTAACGGCCATAAACCATCAACGTTTTAGGATTTGACCACGAATACCGGGGGAATACGATTTATCCACAGGGTTCTGTTGAGGCCAGAAACGGTTTCACTGGAGGGCAACATGGCAGAAGCAGCGATCCATCTCGGCTCGAACGGCCGAAGCGCCGCCCCGGCGATGCCAAGTCCGGCGATGATTGGGGCGCGGCAGTCACGCGAGATCGGCGCGACGCCGAACCTGAACGTGCTGATCATCGAGCAGGAGGCGTATACCCGCACGCTCGTCCGAGAAATCGTCCGCACGCTCGGCGCCGAGCAGATCCACGCGGTGAGCGACGCAAAGGGCGCGCTGGCGACGCTCGAGGCCAAGCCCGGCATCAACCTCATCGTCTGCGACGAGCGGTTGCCCGACATGACCGGCCTCGAGTTCCTGGCCAGGATCCGCCGTCGCGTTCCGGCCGTTATGTTCGTGCTGCTGTCCGAGCATGCCGAGCCGGCGCATATCCAGATGGCGGTGGAAAGCGGTGTCAGCGCCATCATCGTCAAGCCGTTCTCGCGGGCGCAGCTCGAAGCCAAGCTCCGCTACCTGGCCCACCGCATGGACGGGGCACGGCCGGGCGCGGCGGCGGCGCCAAGCCAGGCATGATGCCGTGCCATGCGTCCGCCCCTGGATCGGCCGCGGCCGGCCTTCCGCCGGTACGCCCTGGCCGCGGGGCTGGGCTGCCTCGCCGCACTGAGCGGCTGCAGCCTTAGCCCCTCGTCCGGGCCGTCCGTCCCGGCGCCGTTGCCGCCGGCCTACACGCCGCCGGTGGCCGCCGGGCAGTTCTGCCTCGACCAGCTCGCCGAACGCGGGATCGGCTTCGACATGGCGCCGATGGGCGCCAGCCTCGGCTATTGCACGATCACCAACGGCGTTCGCGTCGGGCGCCTCCTCGCCGCCTTCGACAAGGCGGCGACCATGACCTGCCCGATGGCGCTCCGGGTCGACGATTTCGAGATCAACGTCGTCCAAATGGCCGCCCAGCGGCTGTTCAACCGGCGGCTCGTTCTGATCCGGCAGCTGAGCTCGTACTCGTGCCGCAACATCGCCGGGACGTCCCGCCTGTCCGCCCATGCGCGCGGCCAGGCGATCGACATCGCCGGCTTCGAGCTCGAGGGCGGCATCGTGATCTCGGTGAAGGAGCACTGGAGCGGCAGCGATGCGCGGGCGCGCTTCCTGCGGGAGGTGGCGCACGCGGCGTGCGGCATCTTCAGCGTGGTCCTGACCCCGGACAGCAACGCCGACCATCACGACCACCTGCATCTCGACATCGGGCCGCGCCCGTAGTGCGACGCCTGATGCTGTTCGTGCCGGTCCCGCCGGCGGCGCGTCCCACCAATCGGGGCGGGAAGATTTAAATCAACCACGGAGACACGGAGATCAACCACGGAGACACGGAGATCACGGAGAGATCACGGAGAAAGAGCGGAGACGTACTCTCCTCCTCTGCTCCGTGTTCTCCGTGCCTCCGTGGTTTCCTGCCGTGGATGACCGCAACAAGTGACAACAAGTGCGGGCATGACGGACATGAGAGGACCGGCCTATCCGGCCGCGCGCAGGATCGGGCCGAGCTCGGCCGACGCCTCGGCGGAGCGATACCAGGCGGCGATGAAAGCGATGAAGATCCGCACCTTCTTGGGAATCAGCCGGTTCTCCGGGAACAGCACGTAGAGCGGCCGGTCGCGGATCGGAAACTCGGGCAGCACCCGGCGGAGGGTGCCCGCGGCGAGATCATGGCCGATGCAATAGGTCGGAAGCAGGGCCACCCCGAGCCCGGCCAGGGCCGCGTCGCGGAGGATCAAGACGCTGTTCGACGAGAACGCGCCGTCGACCTTGATGGAGCGCTCCGCCTTCGCCGCACCGCCGAACCGCCAGATCCGGTCCGGCGAGAGCTTCACGTGAAGCAGGCAGTTGTGGCGCGTCAGGTCCTTGGGCCTGGCCGGCGCGCCGCGGCGCTTGAGGTAGGCCGGCGACGCACAGACGACCCACGGCAATGCGCCGATCTTGCGTGCCGCGATCGTCGAGTTCGCGATCGGCGACAGCCGGATCGCGACGTCGTATTCGTTTTCCGCGAACTCGAAGGTGCGGACGGACGAGTCTTCGAGGATCAGCGACACGGCGATCTTCGGATATGCGAGCGCGAATTTCGCGACCGCGGCTCCCAGATGCAGGCCGCCGAAGGACTTCGGCGCGATCACCCGCAAGCTGCCCTGCGGCTCCTTCTGCAGGCGGGCGACCGAGAACTCCTCGGTCTCGAACTCGCGCAGGATGCGGGCGCAGAACTCGTAGTACTCGCCGCCGATCTCGGTGAGCGCCAGGCGCCGGGTCGTGCGGTTCAAGAGCCGCGCCCCCAGCCGCCGCTCGAGTGCCATGATGTGCTTGGTCACCATCGCCCGCGACATGCCGAGCTGGCCCGCGGCGGCGGAGAAGCTTCCCGCCTTCACCACCCGGACGAAGCTTTCCATGGTCTTCAGCCGGTCCATGGGCGTCTCCGATTGTTTCCTGTCATTCAATAGTATTGTTCAAATCAGCGATCTATTCGAGTCCCAATCCGGGGGCTATACAGGGAGAAAGCCAGGCACCACCGCAAACGCCGCCACGAGGGAGAGACGGATGGCTACCACCACGGCACCCATTCCCGCCATCGACGCCGACGGTCATATCTACGAGGCGCCGGACGACGTGCGGCGCTATCTCGACGAGCCGTGGAACCGGCGCAACACGCCGCTGTGGCCGGGCGACCAGCCGTGGGACAACCTGCTCTTCGACACGCTGAAGCTGTCGTTCGGCTACAAGCAGGGCATGCGGCCCGAGCAGCAGATCGAGATCTGGCACAAGGCGGTCGAGAGCCACAACATCGAGACCGCGGTGCTGTTTCCGACCGGCACGCACAGCTCGGCGAAGCTGCAGGAGCCGGAGTTCGCCCGGGCGGTGTGCCGCGCCGCCAACACGCTGTTCGCCAAGGAGTTCACCACCAAGCGCCTGCGGCCGGTCGGCATCCTGCCGATGCGCGACCCCAAGGCCGCGGTGCGCGAGCTGCACCGCGGCGTCGAGGAGCTGGGGCTTGCCGGCTTCGAGGTGTCGACCACCGGCCTGCCGTTCGCGCTCGGCGATCCGTTCTACGATCCGGTCTACGAGGCCGCCGAAAAGCTCCGCACCACGATCTGCATCCATGGGACGCGGCACTGGAGCCACGAGCTCGGCGGCGACCGCCTGCGCACCTTCGCCGAGGTGCACGCCTATGCGTTCTCGGCCGGCATCATGCTGCAATTCACGAGCGTGATGTGCCAGGGCGTGCCGGAGCGCTTCCCGAACCTCAAGATGGCGTTCCTCGAAGTCGGCTGCACCTGGCTTCCCTACTACCTGGACCGCCTCGACGAGCACTGGTTCAAACGCGGCAAGCTCGAGATGCCGCACGTGAAGCAGAAGCCCAGCGACACGTTCCGGTCCTCGCAGATCAAGGTCAGCATCGAGGCCGACGAGACCCTGCTGCCGCAGACGGTGGACTATTGCGGCGCCGAGCACCTGCTCTACGCGAGCGACATCCCGCACTGGGACAACGAGTTCCCGCACAGCCTGGACCACATCCGGACGACCAACACGCT
>DASWFO010000064.1:0-26835 GCA_036394195.1 Alphaproteobacteria bacterium
GACCGCGATGGCGTACCCGCCACTGGGCTCGACCCGACCCGACACGGTCACGCGGCCGCCCGGCAGATTGAACTTCACGGCGTTGGTGAGCAGGTTGAGCACGATCTGCTTCAGGGCGCGGTGATCGGCGCGCAGGCGCGACACGCCGTCATCGTAGGCGCATATCACCTGGACGTCCTTGTCCCTGGCCCGCACGTCGAGCAGCGTGACGCAGGCATCGATGATCTCGACCGGATCCACGACCTCTTCGTACAGCTCGTAGCGGCCGGCCTCGACCTTCGAGACGTCGAGAATGTCATTGATCAGATCGAGCAGGTGGTGGCCCGAATGATGGATGTTGTTGAGATATTCCTTCTGCTTATCGTTCAATGCGCCATACAGGCACGAGCGCACCAGGTCGGCGAAGCCGATGATGGCGTTCAAGGGCGTGCGCAGCTCGTGGCTCATGCTGGCGAGGAACTCGCTCTTGGCGCGGTTGGCGCTCTCGGCTTCCGACTTGGCGGAGATCAGCTCGCCCTCGCGCTGCTTCAGCGCCGTGATGTCGGTCCGGGTGCTGACGATGCCGCCTTCGCGCGTCCGCTGCTCGCGCAGCCGCACCCAGCGGCCGTTCGCGAGCTTCTGCACGAACGGCTCGCCGGTCGGGTTCTGATGCCGCTCCACGCGCTCGCGGATATAGGCCTCTTCGCGCCCCAGGGCCTGGACGATGCGCCCGAGCTTCACGCGCCGGGCGATGAATTCGGTGAAGGTGACCCCCGGCTCGAGGAACTCGGCCATCTCAGGGTCCATGCGCGTGATCGCCTCGTTGCGCATCACCAGCCGATCGTTGCCGTCCCAAAGGAGCAGGCCATCGGGAATGTTCTCGATCGCGTCGGCCAACCGCGCTTCGGCGCGCTTGCGGTCGTCGATGTCGGTGAGGATACCGGCCATCCGGACCAGCCGGCCGGACCCGTCCGCCACCGCCTGCCCGCGCAGATGGAACCACCGGTATCCGCGGTCGTGGGTCAAGAGGCGGTGCTCGGCGCTGTACGGCGTCGTCGCGTCGCGCAGATGGGCGCGCAAGAGCTCGAGGCAGCGGTCCCAGTCCGCGGGATCGACGATCGACTTGAAGGAGTCCGACGTGAGCGCGTCGAACACCTTTTCCTCGTAGCCGAGGAGCTCGCGGAAACGGGGCGAATAGTACACGCGGTTGGACGACAGGTCCCAGTCCCAGATGCCGGCCTGACGAACCGCGATGTCGTAGCGCTCGTGGCTGATCCGCAGCTCTTCCTGCACGCGATGCCGTTCGGTCACGTCGCTGCCGGTGCCGCGATAGCCGAGAAAGCGGCCCTGCCGGTCATAGAACGGGCGGCCGCTGATGGACAGGTAACGCGTCGCACCGTCCTCGCCCGTCATCCGATAGACGAAATCGCGGAAGGGCGCGTGGCGCTCGAGGGCCAGATGATGCGCCTCCCATTTCTGCGGCTCGGCGGCGGCATCGGTCGCGATCTCGCGTCGCGTCTTGCCGATGTTCGCGTTGGAGCGGCCGATCAATCGGGTCGTGTAGGTCAGCCGATGCGCCGCATCGGTTTCCCAATACCAGTCCGATGCCGTCGATGCGAAGTCGCGAAGCCGCTCGAGATCGAGACGCCGGCGCTCGACCAGCCGCCACAAGGTCAGCGCCAGAGCGGCGATGATGAGGAGAAGCAGCGCGCCGATCAGCAGCGGCACCCACGCGTCGAGGCGCCCGTCAGCGGACAACGCCAGCGCGCGCGCCGGCCCCGGCGCGCAGACAGCGCACGCCGACACGAGGCCACCGAGGACGTTCACCAAGATGCGCACGCGCATCCCCCAACGCTTCGACCACGATAAAATGACCCGCCAACTCAGGTGGAATTAATGCGTATTTTAAATGAGTTGGCGCGAATTCGGGTTCGCCGACCTTAGCAAAATCGCGGCATCGGGTATATGCGAAACCCGGCGGGCGCGCGGCCGCAAGATTACGCGGTTGTGATCCTGCGGCCTGCCCCGAGAAAGCGTTTGTGCGTCGCCCCAAGGCGTTACACGTAGCCGGCGCGATTCAGATTAACGCGCCATTCAACATTCGCCGATAGAGTCGGCGGCACGTATTGGTCCAAACACCGTTCGAGCTACCAGCATGACTGCGTCGACCTCGTGCAAGACACATGACTCCGGTTTGCGGCGTTCTCCCGGCGAGACGCGACCGGAAGACGCCCGCATTCTCTTGATCGACGACCATGCGCTCACCGTGCGCACGGTCAAGGCGCTGCTCGCGAAGGACGGCTATGCCGCGATCCGCGGGACGACCGATCCGGAGGAAGCCGAGCAGTTGTTCGCCGATCTCCAGCCCGACATCGTGATGCTCGACATCAGCATGCCTGGGCTCGACGGATTTGCGGTGCTCGACAGGCTCCAGGCGCGCGCGGCGCAGCGCTTCGCCGCCGTCTTCCTGTCCGGCGCCGAAGGGCGCGAGATCCGCACCGAGGCGTTCCGCCGCGGCGCGGTCGATTTCGTCACCAAGCCGATCGATGAAACGGAGCTGCGGGTCCGGGTGCGCAATCAGGCGCGCATCCTGGCGTTCGAGCGCGCCCTGAAGACCCAAAACGATCTGCTGGCGCAGGAAAATGCCGAACGTTCCGCCAAACTGGAGGAAGCGATCGCCGTCCTGCGCCACGCCGAGACCAAGCTTGCCGAAGACCTGCGGAACGTCGAGGCGAAGACTCAGGAGAAGACGGCATTCTTCGCCTGCGTCAACCACGAGCTGCGCACGCCTCTCAACGCGATCACCGGTTTCGCCGAAGTGCTGAAGGAGCAGGTGTTCGGGCCTCTGGGCGACGCCAAATACGCCGAGTACGCGCGCGACATTCACCAGGCGGCGACCTATCTGCGCCGGCTCATCAACGACGTTCTCGACCTGGCGCGCACCGAATCGGCCGAGTTCCAGCTCGACATCCGTCCGGTCGATCCCGCCGCCGCGGTGCGGTCCAGCCTTGTCATGATCGAGGACCAGGCGCGCCGCGCCAACGTGAAGCTCGTGGTCGACATCGAGCCGGATCTGCCGATCATCCGCACCGACGAGGACCGCCTCAAGCAGATCGTTCTCAACCTGACCACGAACGCGATCAAGTTCACCCCCGCGGGCGGCCAGGTCACGGTGAAGGTGAAAAAAGACGGCGCCAAGGGCATCCTCATCCTGGCGGTGTCCGATACAGGCATCGGCATCGCGCAGGAGGACATGGTCACGATCATGAAGCCGTTCGGCCAGGTCCGGCGGCTCCGCTCGGTCTCCCCCGTCAACGCCAGCGGCGACGCCGGCGCCGGCCTCGGCCTGCCGATCACCAAGCGCCTGGCCGAGCTGATGGGCGGCACGTTTGAGATTCAGAGCCAGCCGGGAGCCGGCACCGTGGTGACGATCCGCCTGCCGCTACACGCGGCCTAGAGGGGATCCCGATTAAGCGGGATATAAGCCAATCGCCCGAGTCACCTGTCCCGTGGGGAGTGGCTAATTATTATATGCATATGATTTTATTAGGATAATCTAAGAACAATTGGTCTGTGTGGCCGCTGTGCGGGAGTTTTTGGGCGAATCAAAAAACTCCACAGGCAATTCGAGCACTTTTTGCCGTCTCCAACGATCCACATTTCAAATTGCCCTGCGCGCCTATCCCAAATACTCGTATCTCAGTCGCGGCTCTTGGGCACACCCCGCAGCATCTTTTCAATCTCCTCCGGGGTGAGCTTTTGCTCGTGCGGCATATTCAACATCAACCGGGCTGCCCTGTCGCTGATCTCCCCGACGACCTGCTGAAACATTTCTTCGTTGCTCCTCGGAAAGCCCTCGGGCGCTCCGACTCTATTGAAAACACCGTCGACGATTCTTCCGGTTTCGCTTTCCATTCCCCGGCGCAGGTAAAGCTGCATCATCGCGGCTACGCGGGCCTGGGCGCGTTTGAACTCGTCGGTATAGTCAGGGGTATTCAACCAGGAGAATTCGATATCGAAGTCGTCGGCAACCATGTCCGACCAGCAAACCGGATCGAGCGGATTTGAGGCCAGCGCGATTTTCGTGTTGGGACGCCCGCCCTTTTCAGCCAGCACGACTTGCCAGCTGATGATGTTGTAGAGCGTAAAATGCCCGATGACGCGGCCGGTATCGTCGCTTCTGACATAGATCAGATTGAACAGCTCCCCGAATTTTTTCTTCAGAGTGTCGCTGTGTGGCAGATAGCGGGAGTCTAAGTGGCTTCGCGTCCTGTTGAACTGATCGTCGCCATTCACGACAAAGTTGCGCGCTGCGTCATAGGGGCCCGATTTGACTTCTTCATTGCTGGTGGCAAGAGCCCATAGTTCAAGGCAAGATTTGGTTATTGAGCGGATCGCCTCCGGGCCACCGAATGAAAGCTTGAGGTGAACAGGGGCCGGCCGCTTGGAGATGATGGAGCCGGTGCTTGATTTGATCAGATTGATGACCCGTTCCTCGGTCCAGCCGAGCTTGGCGGCGATATGCGGGACGATCTGGGCAAGCTGCTCTGGCGATCGTGCCATGATTTTGAGGTCATAGTTTCCATCGGGGCGTTTCGTTATCTCAAACGGTTTGGCGACAATCTCCGGCGTGCCGTCTCCTCTGATATTGATCGTGTCGCTGCCGGATTTCAGGTTTCTCAGCATCGGCGGCGCATTGCCGGTGCCAGAATCGAGCTGCAACAGGTTCCTGGTATGCTCGACCTGTTTTGCGAACGCCTTGTCGATCGTCCCTCCGAAATCGCCGTTATGCTTGGAACAGATGACGCCGCGCGTCGTCTTTCGGCCTCCGAGCGCATTCGACAGAATGTGCTCCGGCTTCGTATCTTCGGTTAGTTCTGTGTCGCAAAAGATACAAACGGGCATGTTGTTCTTCCTCTGTGGAGCGAACCTTTAGAGGTCAGTCAGTGCCTTGGCTTTCGGGGTTCACCTTCGGCCCCTCCGGCGAAGACGGCGCAAGGCCCAGTTCGCGAACACTGTCATCGTCAATGATGATGGAGAAATGAGCGATGTCGCCGTGATCGCAGACAGTGAAGCCGCCATTCGGAGGGATCGTTCCCTCGACATACGTGCCTTTCATGAATGTTATCCGAAATTTGACGGGCCGGTTGATGTCGATGACGGTCGGCCTCCCTTTCTCCGGTTGAAAGGAACTGACGCGCGGCTGTTCCGTCATGTTCATATCCCGTATATCGGTGTCGTTGGCGGAGCGGTTAGAAGGGGATGCTCCCATCCGCCGATATCATCCATCCAGCGCTTTTTGAAGCTGAGACACGAGACGCGCACGCGCCTGGTCATCCAATTTGTCCAGATTTTGCCGCCGCCACTGAACCGCCGGCAAGCTCGCCGCGTGTGCGATGCCGAGGAGCGGCCAATCCGGTTGCCCGCGTTCAAAGGAGACAAGGAAGCGCTTATGCGGTTCGGGCATGCCACCGACGATCGTTTTAATCAATGTCGCGCGTGCCGCAAGAAGCTCTTCAAGCGGCACAGGGCTTTCGGTCATACCCTGAAAGCCTCGCTCGAATTCCTGCGAAATATCTTTCTGTGGCGATCCCAAGACCTCGCCCATCGGGCGGTCGTGGCTCAACAGATAGACGATAAAGCCCTGCCGCAGGGCGTCATCGATGCCCTCAGCTGCAAGAAGATCGCGGACATCAAACAGGTCGCGCGGATGCTGGCGGTCAAGCGCCGCGACGATCTTGCCGCCATACAGATCAGGAAACGACACGACGAGGGATTCGACGAAACCGAAAGCCCCCTCCACGGCTCGCGAAACGGTCCGCAATTGGGGGGCGCCGACGCAGCCACGCAGAACAGGCGTCACTTCGATTTTAATCTGTACGCCGTCTGCCCGGACGAAAAGCTTGGTGACAATTTTTTCCGGCTGAAGAACGCTTTGCGTGACCTGAGCGCCCCGGATGGTTTTTTGTATCTGTTCGGCAATCCGTTTCATTGCAGCGTCGATGTCGGCCAGTGAATCGGCACGCGGCCGGATCGGCAGGTAAGTCAGGTCGATATCGACGGAGAGGCGCGGCATATCGCGCACAAAAAGGTTGATGGCGGTTCCGCCCTTCAGCGCGAAGCATGTCTCCCGCGTGATAATAGGCAGCGTCCGGATAAGAAGCGCCACCTGCCGGCGGTAGATGTCATTGAACGCCATCCAAATCCTCCGGAACGGTGATTTGGTAAGTGCGGTCGAATTTCCCGCCTTTCACCAGCATGCGCTTGCCCTTGCCCAAATCGAAAGCCGCCTTGTCGAGCTCCTTGAGCCAGGCGTGCTTGTGACGATCAGCGAAGAAGAAAAAGAGCCGCTTCACCTTCACGTTTCGGCAATCGGTAAGCAGTTTCTTCAAGCGCCGAGGACTTAGACTCGACAAGCCTTCGATTAATTTATCGACCTGATGGAAACTCTCGCGCGACGGCAGTTCGTCGAGAAGCTCCAGAACAGCGCGCTCCGGTGTCGAGAGAGTCAGAGGCCAATCCCATTGACCCCAGGGCTGGACGGTAAAGCCGGCATGAAGCGGATCGTTGCTGACGCCCTGGCTCGTCTTCAGATTCCAGGCAAGGCTTGTAAGGCCGCGCGTGATCGGCTCGCTGCGGAAGAGCTTCCGGTCATTGTGAAAGACGAATTGCGCATCAAGCGACAGCTTGTAGAGCCAGCTTGGGGGCGCTTGCCGGCCGTAGAGATGCACGGTTGTCGTTCGGTGCGAGAGGTAATGGGCATAGCCTTGCAGTTCGAGCGCCGTTCGGCCGCCCACGATGATTGGATATTCGAGCAGGGTCTGAAGAGAGATCACAACCTGCTGCCAGCTTAGAGAGCCGCGCGGACGGCGATAGACGCGGCGTACAGGTTGTTCAAGCCAGCCGGCAGTGACGTACTGGCTGCTCAGGGAAGTCGAATAGCCATGCTTCCGGAGCCAGGATGCATCGACCAGAAGGCCCTCAGGCAAGCTCTGTTCAAGCTGGTTTAATTTCCGTTCAGTTTGCTCAGTCATACTTAGCAAAGTATCATTTTTATAAACCATTGGCAAGTTTGGAGATACGCTGTTTTGCTAAGCTGGGCTTAGTAAAATACAATAGTTTTAAACCTCCTATTTAAGTACCATTCGTATCAACGGCTTATAATATGCTGACTCAAATGAAAAGCTGTATTGTTATACAGACGATTTTAGTTTATACTATAAAGATGGTTATACGCTAAAGGCAATGAAGCCCATGGAAAAACAACCTCCCCTTACCCCCTCGCAAATCCGCGCAGGTCGCGCGCTGCTGGATTGGTCTCAGGATCAACTCGCCGAAGCGGCGGGCACCAGCCTCAGCACCGTCCGCGACTACGAGAAAGAGCGGCGCGGCGATATCGAGACCGTTGGAACGCTCAGCATGATCCGGCTCGCGCTCGAAAATAATGGCGTGATCTTTTTACGAAGTGAGGGGGACCTCGGCCCCGGCGTGCGTCTTGTCGCGAAGGTCCCGAATGTCCTGCGGTGGCCGACGAAACTGGGCCGGTTTGATTCTTTGTTCATACCGGTCGAATGGCGCGGACAGGAAGTGGAAGTTTTCGTGCCGCAGGAAATACTCGACGATCTCGGCCGCTTTCGCGAAACCCGTCCTGACGGTGAATATGTCCGTCTGTTTGAACAACACCGCGCCTCTATCCTCACGGCGGCAGCAAAAGCGATCGACGCGGGACGTGTCGGCAAGGATCGGCGCGTGCATCTCACGCATCAGGATTTCCCGGAATTTGCATGATGAGAAAGGCTCTCTGAGCCTCGAAGAAAATGAGTAAGAAATTTCGCGACATGACCTGCATCTATTGCCTGATCAGACCATCGATCAGACAGGGCGATCATTTATTTGCGCGCGGGTTCTTCCCGGAAAACAAGCGGAATAACTTGCCCAAGATTCCTGGTTGCGACCAATGCAACAATGCCAAGTCCCGGCTGGAGCACTATCTCGCCTCGATTCTCCCGTTTGGCGCACGCCATGCAGATGCCCTGACGAACCTGGAAACGATGGTCCCCTCCCGCCTTGCGAAGAATCAGAAACTTCACCGGGAGCTGAATGCCGGACGAGAAACGGTCCTCAGCGAAGAGGGCCCGGGATTATTTGTCGAGACCTCGGCGCTCCCGTTTGATGGCAATTCTTTGCATTTGCTGATGGCCTACGTCGTCAAAGGTCTCCTGTGGCATCACTGGAAGGTCGTTCTTACCCCGGAGTTTGATGTTCGCATCGTATCCATCACAAAACCTTTTGAGCCGTTTTTTGCCGAGATTCTTGGTCAACAAGCGGCACAGCGAACTCGCGAAAATCTTGGTGATGGTGCCTTTATGTACGAAGGCGCTCAAGGCAAAGATTATCCTGAACTGAGTGTCTGGGCCTTCTCGCTGTTTGGCGGTCTAAAAGTCGCAGGTGATGCCGACGCGCCTCACGAAGGAAGTTCGCGCATCATTGCCATCACCGCGCGAAAGGATTTTTTGGCGCGGCTTGATGCCCTGCTAGGCGATCAGGGCCAGAGCCGCTTCCTCGGCCAGCCTCAATGAAAATCGACGCGCTCATAGCCGCGCTCAAAGACGGGCGGCTGGATATCGAGTGCGCCGAGATGTCACTCCGTCAGCGGACAGGGACAAATCCAATCTCCTTCAGAGGAACCGGCCGCATCCGTCAGTCAAGCGAAGGCGTTCTCGAATTCGAGCTCAGGGCGAATGAGTACAAAAACACCGATATGGTTTCCTATTTTAATGAGTTCATGTCGGTAAAGCCGGGAACGCTAATTGACGAGAAAAGATATTACGACCTCCACGTGAGGGGCGCTGACGGGCTCGGCTGGGTGGCGGAACGAATTCGGATAAATCCGAATTGGCCCGGTAGCGACGGAAGCCCGACGATCACCGGGCAATTATCGGTCCTGACCACATCTCAAGCGGGAACCGGCCCCGGCCATTGGCTGCAGATTCATTTTTTTGAAGATGTCGAAGTTCCGACGATCATGGGAAGCTATAAGTTTTCTGCCATCGATAGCGATTTCACAGTGCAGAAGCATGACCATGAATTTGTTGTCGAAGTTCATTCACCGACCCCCCTCGGTGAAAATCTCTACCTCCGCATTCAAGAAGCCCTGATGTTTCTGCTGGCGCAGTCCGTCAAATGGCGGGCGATTGTCACGCATGACGGGTCCCGGCAAAGGCTGGAACTGGGCTCGGCCGTTCCCCGATCGCTGCACACGCGGATCGATCCGCCGATT
The DNA here is from genome assembly GCA_036394195.1 of Alphaproteobacteria bacterium. GTDB lineage: Bacteria > Pseudomonadota > Alphaproteobacteria > CACIAM-22H2 > CACIAM-22H2 > DATJPD01. The sequence goes on from DASWFO010000064.1 coordinate 9,260, forward strand.
GCTCGCCCACATCACGCCCATCTGCTCGATTTGTGGAACATGTTTTCTCGTTATCTGGAATACGTCGTCAAAACGACACCTCATCCCCATTGGAGCCGATGCAGTTACGACCTTCTGAACGCTCGCGAGGCCAGCACAAATTCCATTGACGCATGGTCGATCGGACTCGGCGTGGCGGTCGAAGGCATCGCCAGCAACATCAGGGTGGAAAAGACGAGGGCAGAGAAGAAGCTTTTGGCAAACCTTCAGAAGAGCATCCTTAAACACGTTGCATCCGAGCCTCGCTTTGCGCCTTTCACAAAGCGCCTAACGGGTTTGCTCGGCATGATGTCGCAAGATCGGCTTCATGACAGATTGCGTCCGCTGATTGACAGCGGCCATGTTGACCCCGCGCACCTGAAGGCGTGGGGAGACTTACGACATAAACATGTTCATCCGAACGTTTCGGATTTAAGGGACGTGGCTTCCGCCGACTATCAGGCGCTTTTTGACCTGATGAGCAAGACGACGGTCCTTATGTACCACGTCGTTTTCTACCTGATCGGATATCAGGGGAAATATACCGACTATGGAACCTACGGGTATCCATTGAGGGACTATCCACTCGCGCCGCCGAAAATAAGTGTGGCGCCCAAAGTCAGTGGCTTTCGTCGGGCTCTGAGGAAAGCCATCGCCTTTCTTCTACGGATGATTGGGCGTCTCGGGCCTATAAAAAGCGACGGTATCCCCGGCGATGCATCATCGCAAGCCGGAGTGACTAGCCTATCGTGGCGGCTTGAACCCGCCGGGGAAGCGGCGACGCCTCTCAGTGATGACGACCCAGCGCGGCGCTGATGCGGTGCCCCTCACCCGCTCACTGCCGCTCGCGACCTCGCCCGGCGGGAGAGGTGAATAGCGAAGCTGCGAAGTTGGCTTGAACGCACCTAAACGGAACGTGCTCTAGAGTTGGATCCGGTCAGACGGAATCCAGTCATTGAAGCGCGCACTCTAAGTTTACCGCAGAGTCAGAGAAGCCCTGAGCCCGCAGAGTTCTTTCTTAGTCATTGCGAGCGAAGCGAAGCAATCCAGGACGCCCGCTCCTTGCTGGATTGCTTCGTCGCTGCGCTCCTCGCAATGACGGATCCACCTCCGCGCTTCTCTGCGAACTCCGCGGTGATTCGACCCCGGAGGCTCTCGCCGATCACACCTTGAATTTCGGATCGAGCCAATCGCGCACCGCGTCGCCGAACAGATTGAAGGCGAACACGGCGAGGCTGATGGCGAGGCCGGGGAACAGGATCATCCACGGCGCCTCGCGGAAGAAATCCGAGGCGTTGCCCGACAGCATCAAGCCCCAGGCGGGGGTCGGCTCGGTGACACCCAGCCCCAGAAACGACAGCGACGCCTCCAGCAGGATCGCCTGCGCGATATAGGCCGTGACCATGATCAGGTAGGGCGCGGTCAGGTTCGGCGCCATGTGCCGGCAGATGATGCGCAGATGCGAATATCCCGCGGCCCGCGCCGCGTCGATGTAGGGCATCGCCCGGACCGACAGCGCCGCCGCCCGGACCACGCGCGCGACATTGGGCACGATCGGCACCGCGATCGCGCAGATCAGGTTGATGTCGACCCCGAACACCGGCGCCTTGCCGAGCACCGCGACGACGACGAGCGCCAGCACGATGATCGGGAAGGACAGCAGGATGTCGACCACCCGCTGGATGGTCGCATCGATTTTGCCGCCAAAATAGGCCGACGTGGCGCCCAGCACGGCGCCGAGCGTCGAGCCGACGGCCGACGAGGTGAAGCCGATCACCAGAGCGGTCCGGGAGCCGTAAATGATGCGGGAGAAGATGTCGCGGCCGAACGAATCCGTACCCGCCCAATGCTCCCAGCTGGGGGCCGACAGCATGGCGGCGAAGTCGATCGTCAGCGGGTCGTAGGGTGCGACGAGCTCGGCAAAGATCCCGGCAAACATCATCGCCACGATCGCGACGAGGCTGACCGCGCCAAGCGGCTGCTGGCGGCAGAACTCCAGCACGGCGCGGCGCCGGCGGTGGGCCGGGGGTGCAGTGGAGGCCGCCGTGGCCGTGGCAGACATCGGCGCGCTCACCGGTAGCGGATCCGCGGATCGAAGGCCGCGTAGAGCAGATCGACCCCCAGATTCACCAGCATGTAGAACAGGGCGATCATCATCACCATGCCCTGGATCAGCGTGAAGTCGTTGCGCGACACGCTTTGCACGAACAGCTGGCCGATGCCGTTGAGGTTGAACACCTGCTCGGTGACAACGAGGCCGCCGATCAGGAACGCGAACTCGAGGCCGATCACCGTGATCGCCGGCAGGAGTGCGTTGCGCAGCGCGTGGCGCGAGAGCACCAGCGTCTCATACACGCCCTTGGCCCGCGCGGTGCGGATGTAGTCCTCGTTCAGCACCTCGAGCAGCGAGGACCGCACCATGCGCGCGACCACCGCCGAATAACGATAGCCGACCGCCATGGCCGGCCAGATGAGCTGCGTCAGGTTCGCGACCGGGTCCCGGTAGATCGGCGTGAACGTGATCGGCGGCAGCCAATTGAAGAGCGACAGCAGGGTCAGCATGATCAGCATGCCGAGCCAGAACGACGGCGTGGCCAGCCCGGCAATGGTGATGATCCGCACCACGTAGTCGATCCAGGTGCCGCGCATGAGGGCCGACAGCGTGCCGAGCGGCACGGCGATGAGCACGGCGATGATGGTCGACATGATCGCCACCTCGATCGACAGCTCGAGGCGAACCCCGATCTCTTCCACCACCGGCCGGTCCGTCCACATCGACTTGCCGAGGTCGAGCGTCGCGAGACCGACCATCCAATCCCTGAACTGCGCCAGGAGCGGCTTGTCGAGGCCGAGCCGGCGGCGCTCCATCTCAATCGTCTCCTGCGACACGTTGCCGCCGTCGGCGCGCAGCTTGACCTCGACGACGTCGCCGGGAATGACGCGCAGCATGAAAAAGACGAGCACCGCGACGCCGAGCAGGGTCGGGATCATGAGCAGCACGCGGTTGGCGACGTAGCGGAGCATGGGACGGTCAGACCTTGATGCAGGCGGCCCAGTGCCCGGGCTTGATCTCGCGCAGTGCCGGCACGGCGGCGCGGCACTCGGTACTCGCCAGCGGACAGCGGGTGTTGAACACGCAGCCCGGCGGCGGCGCCAGCGGGCTCGGCAGCTCGCCCTGGATCAGGCGCGGGGCCCGCGCCTTTTCGACCGTCGGGTCCGGGACCGGCGCTGCGTCGAGCAGCAGCTTGGTGTAGGGATGCAGCGGCTCGCGGTACAGCGCATCGCGGTCGGCGATCTCCATCACCCGGCCGAGATACATCACCACGACGCGCGTGGCGATGTGACGCACCACCGCGAGATCATGGGCAATGAACAGGTAGGCGAGCCCGTATTCGCGCTGCAGCTGCTCGAGCAGATTGATGATCTGGCCTTGGATCGACACGTCGAGCGCCGACACCGCTTCGTCGCAGACGATGAACGACGGCTCCATCGCCAGCGCCCGCGCGATGCCCACCCGCTGGCGCTGACCGCCGGAGAGCTGATGCGGGTAGCGATCCGCCATTTCCGGGCGCAAGCCGACATCGGAGAGAAGCTTGGCGACGCGCTCCTTCTCCGCCGCGGCACCGGAGACGACGCGATAGACGCCGAGCGGCTCGCTGACGATCTGGCCGACGGTCATGCGTGGATTGAGCGAGCTGTACGGATCCTGGAAGATCACCTGCACCTTGCGGCGCATCGCCTTGAGCTCGGCGGGCGGTGCGGCAACCAGGTCTTTTCCCTCGAACAGGATCTGCCCCGATGTCGGCTCCTCGAGCCGCAGGATCAGGCGGCCGATCGTCGTCTTGCCGCAGCCGGATTCGCCGACGAGCCCCAGCGTCTCGCCCGGGTAGATGTCGAAGCTCACGTCCTCGGCCGCGCGCACGACGGCCTTGAGGCCGCGCAAGCCCCCGCGCACCGGGAAATGCTTGGTCAGGTTGCGAACCGACAACAGCGGCGCCGGCGCCGCCCCGGCGGCACCCGCGTCGGGCGATCCCGCGGCAGCCGCCCAAGCGATCTTGCCGGCCGCGATCTCCGGCACGCGAAAACAGGCGGAGACGCCGCCGGTGTCGGTCGGGATCAGCGGCGGGTCGTTCTCGCATGCCGCGATCTTGTATGGGCAGCGCGGCGCGAAGCGGCAGCCCGGCGGTGCCGCGGCGAGGTTCGGCGGCAGACCTTCGATGGTCTCGAGCCTGGCGCCGCGCGGGCGGTCGAGCCGTGGCACCGAGCGCAGCAAGCCCATCGTGTAGGGGTGACGCGGCCGATGGAAGATGGCGTCCGCCACCCCCTGCTCGACCAGCCGTCCCGCGTACATGACGATGACGCGGTCGGCATAGCGCGCGACGATGCCGAGGTTATGCGTGATGATGATCAGCGCGATGTTGAGCTTGCGGGCGAGATCCTTCATCAGCTCGAGGATCTGCGCCTGGATCGTCACATCGAGCGCGGTCGTCGGCTCGTCGGCAATGACGAGCTTCGGATTGCAGGCGAGGCCGATCGCGATCATCACCCGCTGCCGCATGCCGCCGGAGAACTGATGCGGATATTGGCCGAGCCGCCGCTCGGCATCGGAAATGCCGACCATCTTCATCAGCTCGACCGCGCGCGCCTCTGCCTGTTCGTCGGTCATGCCGAGATGGATCTGCAAGGGCTCGGTGATCTGCAGCCCGATCGTCAGGATCGGATTGAGCGAGGTCATCGGCTCCTGGAAGATCATCGAGATCTCGCGGCCGCGGATCTTGCGCATCGCCTCGTCGTCGAGCGTGAGCAGGTCGCGGCCATCGAACCGGATGCGGCCCTCGATACGCGCCGTGCGCCGCGGCAAGAGCCGCATGGTCGCCAGCGCCGACACCGATTTTCCCGAGCCGGATTCGCCGACCACGGCGACGATCTCGCCCGGATTGACGCCGCAGCTCAGCCCTTCGACGGCGCGCACCACGCCGGCCGAGGTGTGAAACTGCACGCGCAGGTTCTCGATGGACAGCAACGGCGTCGTGGCGGCGCGGGCATCGCTTCCGCGCGAAGCGGGATTCGTCAGGACGTCGGACAAGGCAAACTAAGCGGATCGCTCGGTTCCAGCTTCGACCCGGGTTAAGCTCCCGGTGCCGGCAGATCCGGCGATCCTCCCTTTTGTGGCGCCGGACCCTATCATGACGCTTTTGCGCGCCGAAAGAGCAAAGAAAGTCGGCTAGAACTGCGCCATGAAGCCGGTCGATCTTCTCCTCGGCGTCACCGTGATGCTGGTCTGGGGCGCCAATTTCATCGCCGCCAAGCTCGGCGTCGGGCAGCTCCCGCCGATCCTTCTGATGTCGATCCGGTTCGCCGCCGTGGCGGCGCTGCTGCTGCCGTTCGCACGCCTGCCGCGCGGACGCCTCTGGCGCATCGCGGCCCTGTCGGTGACGCTCGGCTGCATCCACTTCGCCTGCATGTTCACCGGGCTTCGCGACCTCGACGCCGGCACGGCGGCGATCCTCACCCAGACCCAGGTCCCGTTCGCCGCGGCCCTGGCCGCGATCGTCTATCGCGAGCGCCTGGGGTGGATGCGGGCGCTCGGCATGGCGGTCGCCTTCGCCGGCGTGGCGCTGATGGTCGGCGAGCCGCGCCTGACGACCAATCTTCGGCCGGTGGGCCTGGTGTTGTTCGCGTCGTTCCTGTGGGCCGCCTCCAATATCCAGATCAAGCTGCTGGGGCCGATCAACGGCACCTCACTCAATGCCTACCTGGCCCTGTTCGCGGCGCCGCAGCTCCTGATCGCCTCGTTCGTCCTGGAATCGCATCAGGGAACAGCCCTCGCCACCGCCGATTGGTCGCGCGTGATCTTCTCGGTCCTCTACATGGCGGTTCTGACGCAGATCGTGTCGTACCTGATGTGGTATCGTCTGCTCAGGCGCTATCCCGTGAACGAAGTCATGCCGCTCACACTCCTCGTCCCGGTTTTCGGTGTGCTGTCCGGGGTGATCTTCCTGGACGAGACCCTCGGCTGGCGCGCCGTCCTCGGCGGCGTCGCAACCTTGGCCGGGGTCGCCATCATCGTCCTGCGCCCCCCGGCGCCGCAGAAAGCCTGATGCCCGCCCCGGTCACCCTCTCCTGCCCTAATCACGACGCGCGGCCCGCCGGCATGCCGATCGACACGCTGGTGCTGCATTACACGGGCATGCCGACCGGGACGGCGGCGATCAGCCGGCTGCGCGACGCCAGCGCCAAGGTCAGCGCGCATTACGTGATCGAGGAAGACGGCCGCGTGTTCCAGCTGGTGCCAGAGGAGCGGCGCGCCTGGCACGCCGGGATCGCCTACTGGCGCGGTCATCGCGACATCAACGGCCGCTCGATCGGCATCGAGCTGGTCAATCCCGGCCACGAGTTCGGCTATCGCGCGTTTCCGAAGGCGCAGATGACAGCGCTCGAAGCGCTCGCCCGTGCCATCGTGAAGCGGCGGCAGATTCCGGCGCGCAACGTGGTCGGCCACGCCGACGTGGCACCCGAGCGCAAGGAGGATCCGGGCGAGCTGTTCGACTGGGAGCGTCTCGCCGCTTCAGGCATCGGGCTGTGGCCGAAACTCCGCCGGCGCTGGTTCGGGCGCAACTTCGACAGCTTTGATTTCGGGCCCGGCGACCGCAACAAGACGATTGCCGAGACCCAACGGCGGCTCGTCACCTGGGGTTACGAGGTCTCGACCGGCGGCGAGCTCGACGCGCGCACGACGCGCGTGCTCGTCGCCTTCCAGCGCCATTTCCGGCCGTCGCGGATCGACGGCAGGCTGGACGGCGAGACCGCGTCGCGGCTGGCCGCGCTGATCGAGCAGATCGATTGACGCGGCACCCGCGCCCGCTTACCTAAAGCTTGCCAGACGGCTGGATGGCCGCGGCCCCGTAAGGGGTCGAGGAAAGTCCGGGCTCCACGGAAGCAAGGGTGCCGGGTAACGCCCGGCGGGGGTAACCCCAGGGAAAGTGCAACAGAGAACAGACCGCCGGCCGGCTTCGGCCTGCCGGCAAGGGTGAAACGGTGCGGTAAGAGCGCACCGCGCCCCCGGTAACGGGGGCGGCATGGCAAACCCCACCCGGAGCAAGACCAAATAGGGGCGGCACGCCGGCCGCAAGGCCGGCAGGCGGTTTCCGGGCCGCCGCCCGGGTCGGTCGCGCGAGGCGCCTGGCAACAGGCGTCCCAGAGGAATGGTCATCACCGCCTATCCAGGCGGGACAGAACCCGGCTTACAGGCCGTCTGGCGTTTTAACGAGATAGAGGGGGACATGCGCGACAGCGGCGAGACGATTATCGGCACTTGGCGTCTGGTCATGACGCGCGCGCGCAACGCCGCCGGCGAGCAGATGCACGCACCCTACGGTCCGAACCCGATGGGCGTCGTCATGTTCTCCGCCGACCGGCGGATGATGGCGGTGCTGTGCGACGGGCGCGCTGTCTTGCCGGAGGGTGAGCCCCAGCGGGAGTACATGTCGTATTGCGGCAACTACACGTTCGACGGCACCACGCTGGTGACGCGCGTCGATGCGTCCTCCGATCCCAGCCGCGTCGGCGGCGATCAGGTCCGCCAAGTCCGCTTCGACGGCGACCGCCTCGTGCTGATGCCGCCGCCGCGCCCGTGGCGCGGCCAGATGCAGCACCGCGAGCTGTTTTGGGAACGGGTCGGCTGAACTCCGCGGGGGCGGCTACTCGGCCCGCAAGCCCAGCTTCTTGATCAAGGCGCTCCACTTCGCCTGTTCGCGCGCGATGTCGGCGGCGTACTCCTCGGGCGTACTGGCGAGCGGATCGCTGCCCTGGGCGACGATGCTTTTGCGCATCTCCTCGGCGGTCGACATCAGACGCAGCTCTTTGTTGATGCGGTCGACGATCGGGCGCGGCGTCCCCGCGGGCGCCATTAGTCCGTAGCGCACCGCCGCCTCGAACCCCGGCAGCCCTGATTCGATTCCGGTCGGCACGTCAGGCAGCAGGCTCGAGCGCGTCGCCCCCGCCACCGCGATCGCGCGCAGCGATCCGGCCTGGATGTTGCCGAGCGCCGGCGGCAACGTGTTGAACCCGAGAGGGATGTGGCCGCCGAGCAGATCGTTGGTGAGCGGCCCAGTCCCCTTGTAGCTCACGATCGTCATGTCGACGCCGGTCATCGCCTTGAACAACTCGGCCGCCATATAGTTTTCGGTGCCTGGCGGCGGCGTTCCCGCCGCCAGGCCGCCCTTCTTCGCGAGCGCGATCACGTCCGCGATCGACGTCCCCGGGAACGACGGATGGGCCATCAACACGATCGGCGTCGAGGCGACGAGACCGATCGGCACGAAATCCTTGAGCGGGTCATAGCCCGGATCGGCGTAGAGCGTGGGGTTGATCGACGTCGTGCCGCTGGTGCTCATCAAGAGCGTGTAGCCGTTGGGTGCGGCGTGAACCGCGACACGGGTGCCGATCACGCCGGCCGCTCCACCCTTGTTGTCGACGATCACCTGCTGGCCGAGGGCCTGGGTGAGCCGGTTGGCGACCAGCCGCCCCATGGCATCGACGCCGCCGCCGGCGGGAAACGGCACGATGAGCGTGATCAGACGCGTCGGATACTCTTGCGCGGCCGCGATCCCAGCGGCGCCGACCGCGATCAGCAGGACGAGGAGCGCTGTCCATTTTTTGCGCATGGCTGACCTCGTTTGGTTTGAGGCGTTATCGGCGCCGGCCAAGCGGCTCCCAGTCTAGGTTGAAATGCCGTCGTCCGGAAGCCGCCCACCCGGAAACGAGGGCCAGGCTTTACTTGCCGGCCTTCCGGACAGATCTGTAAGGAATATCAGTGCTTGTCTGGGGGGCCGGAAGGAAAAGCTCGCCTCCGCCAGATAAGAACATAAAAAGAACAAATCTTCGCCTGAATTGACGGAGAAATTGCTGCCGAGGTGTTGTGGCAGCAGCCGAAGAACGTTGCGTAATCCCGTTCCAAATCAGCCATTTATTAGCGTTAACTATTGACGCCCATTACTTCCCATGATATCCCATCATGTCCCACGTGCTGGCTCGTACGGCCGCGTGCCCCTCGAGGGACCTTGGGGAAATGAATTCTCCAGGCAAACCAGAAACTTAGAGCCCACAGCGAGACGCGGCCGGCGGGACGGACATGAAGGCGTTCACCGGCAATTTCACCTTCAAGGTGGACAGAAAGGGGCGGATCTCCGTCCCGGCCGAGTATCGCGCCATCCTGTCGGCGCAAGCCAACGGCCAGGACGCCGGTATCCTGGCGTTTCCGTGGTTCGACTACCCGGCCATCCGCGGCTGCGGCCTTGAGCTCATGGAGCGGATCGCCGCCAACCGCAGCCCCACGGCGGTGTTCGAGAACGCGCCTATCGATAGCGCGCTGATCTCGGCCGCCGACATGGTGCAGATGCCCTTCGACGGCGAAGGCCGGGTCGTGCTGCCGCGCGAGCTGGCCGAGCACGCCGGCATCGGCGACAGCGCCACCTTCGTCGGCCAGGTGAATTTCTTCGAGATCTGGAATCCGGCCTCGTTCAAGGCCCATCAGGCGGCCCGGCGCGCCCTGCGCGCGCCGGCCGGAGGCGGCTGAGCGATGTCCCCGGCGGCCGATCCCCCCAGGGCCGATCCCGCAATCGCCGCGCCGGCACCGCATGTGCCGGTTCTCCTCGACGACGTGCTGCGCGTGCTGCAGCCGCGCACCGGCGCGCTTTACGTCGACGGGACGTTTGGCGCCGGCGGTTACAGCAAGGCGATCCTCGCCGCCGCCGATTGCCGGGTCTACGCGGTCGATCGCGACCCGGCGGCGATCGCGCGCGGCCGCGACCTGGCGCAGCGTTATCCCGGCCGACTGGAACTCCTCGAGGGCCGTTTCGGCGACTTGGCACGGCTCCTCACCGCGCGCGGCGTCGCCGTCGTGCACGGCATCGTCTTCGACCTGGGCACCTCCTCCCCCCAGCTGGACGAGCCCGCGCGCGGATTTTCTTTCCGGGCCGACGGGCCTCTCGACATGCGCATGAGCGCGGCCGGCGCCAGCGCCGCCGATCTCGTCAACAGCCTGCCGGAAGCCGAGCTCGCCGACATCATCTGGCGCTACGGCGAGGAGCGGCAGGCGCGGCGCATCGCCCGCGCCATCGCGCGCGCCCGCGAAGCGGCGCCGATCGCGCGCACGTTGCAGCTTGCCGCGATCGTGCGGCAGGTCGTGCGCCGCTCGCCCGACGGCATCGATCCGGCGACCCGGACCTTCCAGGCGCTGCGCATCCAGGTGAACGACGAGATCGAAGAGATCCGGCGCGGTCTCGCCGCCGCCGAGCGGCTGCTGGCACCCGGCGGGTGGCTCGCCGTCGTGTCGTTCCATTCACTCGAAGACCGCGAGGCGAAGACGTTCCTCCGCGCGCGCAGCGGCGCGTCGGATCGCGGGTCGCGGCATCGCCCCGACAAGGCCGGCGGCCGCGCGCCGACCTTCCGCCTGGCCTCGCGCCGGGCGATCCGGCCTGGCGAGGCCGAACTGCGCGCCAATCCGCGCGCCCGCTCGGCACGGCTGCGCGCCGCCCAGCGCACCGAAGCGCCGGCGTGGCCGCTCGATGCGACCGGGGGGTCGGCATGATCCGCCCCGCCACTGCCTTCTGGATCGCTCTCGCCGGCTGCGTCGGCTTCGGACTCTATCACCTGAAGCACGAGGTGCAGGCGCTCGAGGACAACCTGTTCCGCGTCAACCGCACCATCCTCGCCGAGCAGGAGGCGATCCACGTCCTGCACGCGGAGTGGAGCTACATGAATCAGCCGGGGCGCCTGCAGGCCCTGGCCTCGCGCCATCTTGATCTCCAACCGACGAAGCCCAGCCAGCTCGGCACCCTGGCGGGCCTGCCGCGCCTGCCGGGCGCCGCCACGTCGCCGACCGCGACGGCACCAGCCGTTCCGACGGCCGCCGCATCGCTGGCGGGCCTCACGTCGCTGGCCGCCGTATCGCAAGCCCCCATGTCGCAAGCCGGGGGGCCGCAGCTGCCGGCCCGCGTCGTCGACGCAGACCACCCACTACCGCCGGGACTGAACTGATGGCGACCCGCCTCTCCGACGTGCTTCGCAGTTTGCCGGCTCGGCTTCGCCTCGAAGGCACGGCGAAGCAGTCGATCGAGATCGCGCGGCACCGGCTCGTGGTCGGCGGCATGCTGTTCGCGGTCGGGTTCGCGGTGGTGGCACTTCGCCTGGTCGACGTCACCATGTTGAAGGAAGGCCACGAGCCGCGGATTGCGGCGGCGCGGCGCATCCCGCAGATCGAGCACGAGCGCGCCGACATCGTCGACCGCAACGGCGCGCTGCTCGCGACCTCGCTCGCGACGGCGTCGCTCTATGCCAATCCCAAGCTCATCCTCAACGCCGGCGACGCGGCGGCCCGACTGGCGCAGGCGCTGCCCGGGCTCGACGAGAAGACGGCCGCCCAGCGCCTGTCGTCGGACCGCAACTTCGTGTGGATCAAGCGCAGCCTGACGCCGCGCCAGGAGTTCGCGGTCAACCGGCTCGGCATCCCCGGCCTGTTCTTCCAGCGCGAAGAGCGCCGCGTCTACCCATTCGGCGCGCTCACCGCCCATATCCTGGGATTCACCGACATCGACAATCACGGCCTCGCCGGCACCGAGGAGTATTTCGACGAGCGGCTGCGGACGGCGGGCGAGCCGCTGCAGCTGTCTCTCGACGTGCGCCTGCAGCACGCGGTTCATCAAGAGCTCGCCGCCGTGATCGACGAATTCCACGCCATCGGCGGCGCCGCCCTCGTCCTCGACGCGGCGACCAACGAAGTCCTGTCGATGGTCTCGCTGCCGGATTTCGACCCCAACAATCCGGGTGCCGCGGACAGCGACGCGCGCTTCAACCGCATCACTCTGGGTACCTACGAGCCCGGCTCGACGTTCAAGCTGTTCAATGTGGCGGCGGCGCTCGACGACGGCACCGTCACGCTGAGCGACGGCTACGACGCGGCAAAGCCGATCCACGTCGCGCGGTTTTCGATTTCAGACTTCGAGCCGAAGAAGCGCTGGCTGTCGGTGCCCGAGATCATCATGTACTCGTCCAACATCGGCTCGGCGAAGATGGCGCTCGATCTCGGCCGCGACCGCCAGCGCGACTTCTTGTTGCGGCTCGGCATGTTGAAGGCGGCCAGCATCGAGCTTCCGGAGGTCGCCGCCCCTCAGGTGCCGAGCCCGTGGCGCGACATCAACGTCATGACCGTCTCGTTCGGGCACGGTATTGCGGTCACGCCGCTGCAGCTTGCGGTCGGCGTCTCGGCCCTGGTCAACGGCGGCGTGCTGCGCCCCGCCACCATCGTCAAGCGGCGGCCGGGCGAGAAGCCGGCTGGCGAGCGCGTGATCTCGACCCGAACCTCCGACCAGATGCGCGGCCTGATGCGCCTCGTGGTCGAGCGCGGGACGGCGAAATTTGCCAACGTTCCCGGCTATTTCGTCGGTGGCAAGACCGGCACGGCCGAGAAGAACGTGCGCGGCCGCTACCACCGCGACATGCGGATTTCGTCGTTCGTCGGCGCGTTCCCGATCAACGCCCCGCAGTTTGTTGTTTATTTGATGCTCGACGAGCCAAAAGGCACCAAATCAACCTACGGATTCGCGACGGGCGGCTGGGTGGCGGTGCCCGCCGCCGGCCGGCTCATCAATCAGATCGCAGCGCTCTACGGAATTCCGCCCGTTGACCCGACCCGCGTCGAGTTCCGTGATCCTGCATTGATCAACGTGGCTGTCCGCTGATCGGAGGAGCGGGTGAAAGCGTGTCGAGAGAGTCGAGAGAGTTGAGGACGTGCGCTTGAGTTCGTTGGTGGAGATCGGCACGGCCGCGCGGCCGAGCCGCGATCCCGAAATTGGCGGGATCACGGCCGATTCGCGCGCCGTGAAGCCGGGGTGGCTGTTCGCGGCCCTGCCCGGCAGCAAGGCCGACGGGGCGGCGTTCGTCGCCGACGCGCTCGGGCGCGGCGCCGTGGCCGTGCTCGGGCCCACCGGCCTCGCGGTACCGGACGCGGTCGCGTTCGTGCCCTCGGCGAACCCGCGCCGCGATTTCGCGCTCATGGCGGCGCGTTTCCATGCCGGCCAGCCGCGCATCATCGCGGCGGTCACCGGCACGAACGGCAAGACGTCCGTCGCTTCGTTTGCGCGTCAGATCTGGGCCAGGCTCGGCACCAAGGCGGCGAGCCTCGGCACGCTCGGTCTCGTGGCGCCGCATCTCGAGCGGCCCGGCTCGCTGACCACGCCCGATCCGGTGGCGCTGCATCAGGACCTCGCCGCCCTCGCCGCCGCCGGCGTCGACCACCTGGCGATGGAAGCGTCGAGCCACGGCCTATCTCAGCACCGCCTCGACGGCGTCCACGTCACCGCGGCCGCCTTCACCAATTTGACACGCGACCATCTCGATTACCACGCCACCATGGACGCGTATTTCGCAGCCAAGAAGCGGTTGTTCATCGACGTGATGGCGCCGGGCGGAACCGCCGTGCTGAATGCCGACACGACGCAATACGACGAGCTTCGCTCGCTCTGCCGCGCCGCCGGCCACCGGATCGTCAGCTACGGCCGTCATGGCAACGAGCTGCGGCTGGAGCGGCTGACCCGCGGGCCGCACGGCCAGCGCCTCAGCCTGATGGTCTTCGGCCAGCGCATCGAGGTCGACATGCCGCTGGTCGCCGAGTTCCAGGCGATGAATGCGCTCGCCGCCCTTGGCCTCGTCACCGCCGAGACGGTCGATCTCGCCGCCGCGGTGGGGGCGCTGGCGGCCCTCGAAGGCGTGCCGGGCCGTCTCCAGCGCGCAGCATTGCGTCGCAACGGAGCGGCCGTCTATGTCGACTACGCGCACACGCCCGACGCGCTCGAGACCATCCTGAAGGCACTCCGCCCGCACGCGATGCGGCGGCTCTTCGTCGTGTTCGGCTGCGGCGGCAACCGCGACGCCGGCAAGCGCCCGCAGATGGGCGCCATCGCCGCGCATCTCGCCGACCGGGTCATCGTCACGGACGACAATCCGCGCAACGAGGATCCGGCGCCGATCCGGCGCCAGATCCTCGCCGCCTGCCCCGATGCGCGCGAGATCGGCGACCGCCGCACGGCGATCCACGCCGCCGTCGCCGAGCTCGCCGACGGCGATCTGCTCGTCATCGCCGGCAAGGGCCACGAGCGCGGGCAGATCGTCGGCGCCACCATCCACCCGTTCGACGATCTCGAGGTCGCCCGCGAGGCCGTCGCCGCAGCCGATGGAGCGGCGCCATGAAGGCCGCACTCTGGGACTCCAGCCGCGCCGCCGCCGTGACCGGCGGGCGCGCCACCGCACCCTTCACCGCCACCGGCGTGTCGATCGACAGCCGTACGGTGCAGGCCGGCGATCTGTTCGTCGCCCTGAAGGGACCGAACCACGACGGCCACGACCACGTGGCGGCGGCCCTGGCCGCCGGCGCCGCGGCGGCGATGGTCTCGAAGCCGGCGGCGAACATCGCGACGGATGCAGCACTGCTGATCGTCGGCGACACGCTGCGCGGGCTTGAAGAGCTCGGGCGTGCCGCCCGCGCGCGCAGCAATGCCCGCGTCGCAGCGGTCACCGGCAGCGTCGGCAAGACCAGCACCAAGGAAGCGCTGCGCCTCGCCCTCGACATCGGCGGCAAGCCCGCGCTGCCGACGCATGCGAGCGTCGCCAGCTTCAACAATCACATCGGCGTGCCGCTGACCCTGGCGCGTCTGCCGGCGGATGCGGCCTTCGCCGTGTTCGAGATCGGGATGAACCATGCCGGCGAGATCACGCCGCTGGCGCGGCTGGTCCGGCCGAACGCCGCCGTCGTCACCACGGTCGAAGGCGTTCACACCGAGAATTTCGCCGACGGCCTCGCCGGCGTCGCCGCCGCCAAGGCGGAGATGTTCGACGGCTTCGACGCCGCCGATCAGCCCGTCGCCGTGCTCAATCGAGACAACCAGTTTTTCGACATGCTCGCCGAACGCGCCCGCGCACGCGGCGCACGCCGCATCGCAGGATTCGGCGCTCATGCAAAAGCGGAGTATCGCATGGTCGAGTTCAAGCCCGAGGCGACATCGTCCACGGTCACCGCCGAGATCAACGGGCGGCGACGCCTCGCCTACCGGATCGGAGCCCCCGGCCGGCACTGGGCGATGAACACGCTGGCGGTGCTCGCCGCCGCCGAGGCTCTCGGCGTCGATGCCGAGGCGGCGTCCATGGCCTTCGCCAGCATCGCGGCGCCGAAAGGCCGCGGCCAGCGCCATCACGTATGGCTCGCCGGCGGTGCCTACGAGCTCATCGACGACAGCTACAACGCAAGCCCGGTCTCGATGCGCGCCTCCCTGGCCGTCCTCAAGGACGCCGTCCCCGGCCCGGGCGGCCGGCGGATCGCGGTGCTGGGCGACATGCTGGAGCTGGGCCCGACGGCGCCCGAGCTTCACGCCGGACTCGCCGACCCGCTGGCTGCCGCGGCGGTCGATCTCGTCTTCACCTGCGGGACCAACATGGCGCGGCTGCACGCGGCCTTGCCCACGGCGCGGCGCGGCGGTCATGCGCCGTCGTCCGATCTTCTGCTGCCCCTGGTGCGCGCGGCCCTCCGCCCCGGAGACGTCGTCGTGGTCAAGGGCTCGCTCGGCAGCCGCATGGGCCGGATCGTCGAGGCGCTACTGGCGGACGGCAGCGAGGGCGGCGGTGCCGCGCCCAACAACCAGATGAAAAAGGGCTGACGGACTCCGCATGCTGTTCAATCTTCTTGCCCCGCTCTCCGACCAGGTCACGGCGCTGAACCTGTTCCGCTACCTGACGTTCCGGTCGGGCGGCGCCACGCTGACGGCGCTCCTCATCTGCTTCGTCTTCGGCCAGCCGATCATCGACTGGCTGCGCCGCAAGCAGAAAGAGGGGCAGCCGATCCGCCTCGACGGCCCGGAAAGCCACCTGATCACCAAGAAAGGCACGCCGACGATGGGCGGCGTGATGATCCTGCTCGCGGTCACGGTCTCGACCCTGCTGTGGGCGGATTTGCGCAACGGGTATGTGTGGTCGGTGCTGGTGGTGACGCTGGGCTTCGGGCTCGTCGGCTGGGTCGACGACTATCTCAAGGTCACCAAGCGCAACTCCCGCGGCCTGCCAGGCAAGACGAAGCTGTTCGTCCAGGCCTGCATCTCGCTGTCGGCAACGATCTGGGTCGCGTACATTACGCGCGATCCGATCGCGACCTCGCTCGCCATCCCGTTCTTCAAGTCGCTGCTGATCGACCTCGGGTGGTTCTTCTACCCGTTCGCCGCGTTCGTGATGATCGGCGCCTCGAACGCGGTCAACCTTACCGACGGTCTCGACGGACTCGCCATCGTGCCGGTGATGATCGCGTCGGCCTGCTTCGCCGTCTTCGCCTACTTCGTCGGCAATGCGATCTTCGCCAACTACCTGCTGATCAATCACGTGCCCGGCACCGGCGAGCTCGCCGTGCTGTGCTCGGCGCTGGTCGGCGCCTCGCTTGGCTTCCTGTGGTTCAACGCGCCGCCGGCGCAGGTCTTCATGGGCGACACCGGCTCGCTGTCGATGGGCGGCGCCCTGGGTGCGGTCAGCGTCGTCACCAAGCATGAGATCGTGCTCGCGATCGTCGGCGGGCTGTTCGTGCTCGAGACCGTGTCGGTCATCGTGCAGGTCGCGTCGTTCAAGCTCACCGGCAAGCGCGTGTTCATGATGGCGCCGCTCCACCACCATTTCGAGAAGAAGGGCTGGAAGGAGCCGACCATCGTCATCCGCTTCTGGATCATCGCGTCGATCCTGGCGGTCGCCGGGCTCTCCACCCTGAAGCTGCGGTAGAGGGCATGATCGACGTGGCGACGTTCCGGGGCGAGAAGGTGGCCGTGATGGGGCTCGCGCGCTCCGGCCTCGTCGCGGCGCAGGCGCTACAGCGCGGCGGGGCCCGCGTCATGGCCTGGGACGACGCCGCCGGCAAGCGCGACGCCGCGGCGGCGGCGGGCGTGCCCATCGTCGATCTCGCCGCCGGCGACCTCGCCGGCATCGCCGCGCTCATCCTCTCGCCGGGCATCCCGCACACCTATCCGAAGCCCAATCCCGTCGCCGCCCGCGCCCGCGCCGCCGGCGCCGAGATCATCGGCGACATCGAGCTGCTCGCGCGGAGCTGCCCCAAGGCGCGCTATGTCGGCATCACCGGCACCAACGGCAAATCGACGACGACCTCGCTGATCGGCCACATCGTCGCTCAGGCCGGTCGCACGGTGGCGGTCGGCGGCAATCTCGGCACGCCGGCGCTGTCGCTCGCGCCCCTTGGCGCCGACGGCATCTATGTGCTGGAAATGAGCTCCTACCAGCTCGAGCTGACGGAGAGCCTGACCTTCGACGTCGCCATGCTGCTCAACATCACGCCGGACCATCTCGACCGCCATGGCGGGATGGACGGCTACATCGCCGCCAAGCGCCGCATCTTCGCGCGCCAGCACAAGCCGCAGACGGCGGTCATCGGCATCGACGACGACCTCAGCCGCGGTATCGCCGACGCGCTCGCCCGCACCGGTGCGCAGCTTGTGGTGCCGATCTCGGCCGAGACGCGC
>DASWFO010000065.1:0-7477 GCA_036394195.1 Alphaproteobacteria bacterium
GGCGAAGAAGATCGTTCCCGCCTCGGCTGGAACGTTCCCGACCACCGGTCCTTTGTGGGTCGGCCTTCTCGTCGGCGTGATCCTGATCGTCGGTGGCCTGACCTTCTTCCCGGCCCTCGCGTTCGGCCCGCTGGCCGAGCACTACGCGATGGTCGCCGGCACGCTCTACTAGTCCAACGCTACGCCCAGAGGGCACTCCCATGGAACTCTCGAAGACCCGCAAGCGCATGCCGATGGCGACGATGATGGATCCGTCCATCCTCGGGCCGGCGGTCTGGGACGCGTTCAAGAAGCTCGACCCGCGCCTCATGGTGCGCAACCCGGTCATGTTCGCGGTCGAGGTCGTCGCGGCGCTGACCACGCTCCTGCTCCTGCGCGACCTCGTCACCGGGGCCGGCGGCTACGGCTTCTCGCTGCAGATCAATCTGTGGCTGTGGTTCACCGTGCTGTTCGCGAATTTCGCCGAAGCCGTCGCCGAGGGCCGCGGCAAGGCGCAGGCCGCGACGCTGCGCCGGTCGAAGACCGAGACCACGGCCAAGCTGCTGGCCGGCCTGAGCGCCAAGGAATGGCGTTCCGTCGCCGCGACGTCTCTGAAGGTCGGCGATGTCGTTCTGGTCGAGGCCGGCGACCTCATCCCAAGCGACGGCGACGTCGTGGAGGGTGTCGCCTCGGTGAACGAGGCGGCGATCACCGGCGAATCGGCGCCGGTCATCCGCGAGAGCGGCGGCGACCGTTCGGCCGTGACCGGCGGCACGCTCGTGATCTCCGACTGGATCAAGGTCAAGATCACCGCCGCGCAAGGATCGACCTTCCTCGACCGCATGATCGCGCTGGTGGAGGGTGCGGAGCGCCAGAAGACGCCGAACGAGATCGCGCTCAACATCCTGCTCGCCGGATTGACGATCATCTTCATCTTCGCCGTGGCGAGCATCCCGAGCTTCGCGACCTATGCCGGCGGCACGATCAGCGTGCTCATCCTGGTGGCGCTCTTCGTGACCCTGATCCCGACGACCATCGGCGCGCTGCTGTCGGCGATCGGCATCGCGGGCATGGACCGCCTGGTGCGGTTCAACGTGCTCGCCATGTCCGGCCGCGCCGTCGAAGCGGCCGGCGACGTTGACACCTTGCTCCTCGACAAGACCGGCACGATCACCCTCGGCAACCGCCAGGCCACCGAGTTCATTGCCCTGCCCGGCGTGGCGGAGCGCGAACTGGCCGATGCGGCGCAGCTGGCGTCTTTGCCGGATGAAACCCCGGAAGGCCGCTCGATCGTCGTGCTGGCGAAGGAGAAGTACAACATCCGCGGCCGCGACATGGCGCCGATGAACGCGCATTTCATCCCGTTCACGGCCCAGACGCGGCTCAGCGGCATCGATGTCGACGGCTCCTCGATCCGCAAGGGCGCCGTCAACGCCATCCTGGCCTATGTCGCCGGGCCGGCGCCGCGCCCGGTGGGGGCGGCCGTGAACGTCGCCGCCGTGCGCACCGTCGATCCGGCGGCGCGCGACCTCAACACGATCGCCGAGCGCATCGCCCGCTCCGGCGGCACGCCGCTGGCGGTGGCCAAGGACGGCCGCCTCCTCGGCGTCATTCATCTGAAGGACATCGTCAAGGGCGGGATCCGCGAGCGCTTTGCGGCGCTCCGCAAGATGGGGATCCGCACCGTGATGATCACCGGCGACAATCCGCTGACCGCCGCGGCGATCGCGGCCGAATCCGGCGTCGACGATTTCCTCGCCCAGGCGACGCCGGAGGCCAAGCTGAAGCTCATCCGCGACGAGCAGGGCCAGGGCAAGCTCGTCGCCATGTGCGGCGACGGCACCAACGACGCGCCGGCGCTCGCCCAGGCCGATGTCGGCGTGGCGATGAACACCGGGACGATGGCGGCGCGCGAGGCCGGCAATATGGTCGACCTCGACAGCGATCCGACGAAGCTCATCGAGATCGTCGAGATCGGCAAGCAGCTGCTGATGACCCGCGGCGCCCTTACCACGTTCTCCATCGCCAACGACGTGGCGAAGTACTTCGCCATCATCCCGGCGATGGCGGTGGCGTTCTACCCGCAGCTCCAGGCCATGAACATCATGCACCTGGCGACGCCGCAGAGCGCCATCCTGTCCGCCATCATCTTCAACGCCCTGATCATCGTGGCCCTCATTCCGCTGGCGCTGCAGGGCGTCAAATACCGGGCGGAAGGGGCGGCGACCATGCTCCGCCGCAATCTGCTGATTTACGGCCTCGGCGGCATCATCATCCCGTTCCTCGGCATCAAGGCGATCGACCTCTTCGTCGCCGCCGTGGGCCTCGCGTGATGCGCGGTCGATCTGGATTGCTTCGTCGCCCCGGTGGGGCTCCTCGCAATGACGTCATTGCGAGCGAAGCGAAGCAATCCAGGGGCCGATAACGAACTGCATTCGGAGTAACGGCTATGCTGAAACAAATCCGCCCCGCGATCCTGATGATCGTCGTCATGACGGTCATCACCGGCTTGGCCTATCCGCTCGGCATGACCGGGCTGGCCCAGCTCATCTTCCCGCATCAGGCGAATGGCAGCCTGATCGAGAAGGACGGCAAGGTGATCGGCTCCGAGCTGATCGGCCAGACCTTCGTCGAGGACAAGTATTTCCACGGCCGGCCGTCGGCGACGACCGACACCGACCCCAATGACTCGACCAAGACCGTGCCGGCGCCGTACAACGCCGCCAATTCGGCCGGCTCGAACGCCGGGCCGACCGCGAAGTCGCTGATCGAGCGCGTCACCGAAGATGCCGGCAAGCTGAAGGCCGAAAATCCGTCGACGCCCATCCCCGCCGATCTCGTCACCACCTCGGCCAGCGGCCTCGATCCCGACATCACGCCCGCCGCCGCCCTGTTTCAGGTGCCGCGCGTCGCCAAGGCCCGCGGCCTGCCCGAGGATCGGGTGCGCCAGCTGGTCAGCGACCGCACCGAAGGTCGCGTCCTCGGCGTGATCGGCGAGCCGCATGTCAACGTCCTCGAGCTCAACCTGGCACTGGACGGTGTTGCGGCGAAGTAGCAGAAATCATGAACGTCCGCGATCTCATCAAGCCGGAGCACGTGATCGCCCGGCTGCGCGCGCCGACCAAGGACTCGGTGCTCCAGCTTCTGGCCAAGCACGCGGCGAGCGCCCTCGCCATGGACGCTCCGGCCTTGGCCGATCTCCTCGTGGCGCGCGAGATGCTGGGGTCGACCGGTCTCGGCCGCGGCATCGCCGTGCCCCACACCCTGGTCAAGGGGCTGCCGGGCTTTTTCGGGGTCCTCGCCCGGCTCGAAAGGCCGATCGATTTTGCCGCCATCGATGCTTTGCCGGTCGACGTGATCGTCCTCCTCCTCAGCCCGGCGAACGCCGGCAAGACCCATCTCGCGGCCTTGGCCGCCATCACGCGGCGCCTCCGCGATACCCGGGTCGCGGACGGGCTGCGCGCGGCGCCCGACCCGCAGCATCTCTACGAAGTCTTCGTCGGTAGCACCCAGCCGACGGCGGCCCGCGCCTCATGATCGGCCGTTGGTCCCCCTCGTTTTACGGCGCCTTTATGGGGGACGCGCCAGTTCCGTATGGCGGCCTGACGGGGGTCGCACCCACATTTAGGGTCGAAGCTGTTGTGAATCTTCCTATGAGCGATTCCGCGAGACCGGTCATGTATGGCGGCCCCCTAGATAGATCGAGCGTCCGAAAGGGATGGCTCATTTATATCGGCGTCATGCTGGCGTTTTACGTGCTGATCAAGCTGTTCGGCGATGCGTCGCCGTCGTCGTCGTCCCAGGCGCCGGAGCCGTCGCCCGTTCCCAGCAGCCACACCGCCCAGGCGGCCCACTGACCGCCGGACCCGGGTGGGCTAGAATGGCCCCATGCCCGCCGATCCCGTGCCATCTAATGAGCGTCCGTCGCCGGAGTCGCTGCTGGAGCAGGCGGCGGCCGAGAAGCGCGGCCGGCTGAAGGTGTTCCTGGGGGCCGCCCCCGGGGTCGGCAAGACCTATGCGATGCTCGAGGCGGCGCATCGCCGCAAGCGGGAGAACGTGGACGTCGTGATCGGCGTGGTCGAGACTCATGGCCGCGCCGAAACCGACCGCCTGGTCCAGGGCCTCGAGGCCCTGCCGCGGCGGAAGCTCGAATATCGCGGCCGGCAAATGGACGAGTTCGACATCGACGCGGCGCTGGCGCGCCGGCCGCAGGTGCTGCTGGTCGACGAGCTCGCCCATTCCAACGCGCCGGGCAGCCGCCATCCGAAGCGCTACCAGGACGTCGAGGAGCTGCTCGCCGCCGGCATCGACCTCTACACGACGCTGAACGTCCAGCATCTCGAGAGCCTGAACGACGTCGTGGCGCAGATCACGCGCATCCGCGTGCGCGAGACGCTGCCCGACAAGATCCTCGAGCGCGCCGACGAGGTCGAGCTCGTCGACCTGACGCCGGAGGATCTGATCCAGCGCCTGCGCGAGGGCAAGGTGTACGTCCCGGCCCAGGCCGAGCGCGCGGTGAAGCATTATTTCCAGCCCGGCAATCTCACCGCGCTGCGCGAGCTGGCGCTGCGCCGCACCGCCGAGCGCGTCGACGACCAGATGGTCGACTACATGCGCCGCAAGGCCATCCCCGGCCCGTGGCCGGCCGGCGAGCGCATCCTGGTCTGCATCGACGACGACCCGGGCGCGCAGCGGCTGGTGCGCGCGGCGCGGCGGCTCGCCGACATGCTCGACGCGCGCTGGTCCGCCGCCTATGTCGAGCTGCCCCGGCATTACCGGCTCGGCGACGCGGCCAAGGACCGCATCGCGGCCGCGCTCCGGCTGGCCGAGCAGCTCGGCGGCGAGGCGGTGACGTTGCCGGGGACCGACCTGCCGGGGGAGATCCTGCGTTATGCGCAGGGCCACAACATCACCCAGATCATCGTCGGCAAGCGCCGCCGCAGCCGGTGGCGCGACTTGATCGGCCGCTCGTTCGTCAACGAGCTGCTCCGCCGCAGCAAGGACGTGGCGATCCATGTCCTGACCGGAGAGGTCGAGGCGGAACCGCTGCCGCAACGCCGGCTGATGATGATGCCGCAGCCGCACCTGCAGCCCTATGTGCTGAGTGCCGTGGCGGTCGCCATCGCGGCGGTGGTCGCGAAGATCGCCGAGAACCTGGTCGAGCTGCCCAATCTCTCGATGATCTTCCTGTGCGCCGTCCTGTTCGCGGCGGTGAATTGGGGCCTGTGGCCGTCGATCTTCGCCTCGCTGCTGAGTGCGGCGGTGTTCAACTTCTTCTTCATCCCGCCGATCTACACCTTCACCATCGCCCGGCCCGAGGAGGTCCTGTCGCTCAGCATCTTCTTCGTGGTCGCCATCCTGACCAGCCACCTCGCCGGCCGCCTCAGGGCCTATGCCGAAGGCGCCCAGCGGCGGGTGAAGACCACCACGGCGCTGTTCGAGTTCAGCCGCAAGCTGGCCGCGTCGCCCACCCTCGACAATCTCTTGTGGGCGATCTCATTCCACGTCGCCGCGGCGATGCAGAGTCGGGTCGTGATCATGCTGCCCGAGGACGGGCAGCTGGCCATCAAGGGCAGCTACCCGCCCGAGGATACGCTGGGTGCCGCCGAGCAGATGGCGGCGCAGTGGGCGCGCGACCATGGGGAGCCCGCCGGCCGGCATTCGGAGACGCTGCCGAACGCCGACATGCTGTTCCTGCCGCTGAAGACCGGCCAGGGGACGGTCGGGGTGCTGGGCGTGCAGCGCGAAACCAGCACCGCCCCCTTCGATCCCAGCGAGCGGCGCATGCTGGATGCCCTGGTCGACCAGGCGGCGGTTGCGATCGAGCGCGCCAATCTCAACGACGAGATGCGCGTGGCGCGCGTCCTCGCCGAGACCGAGAAGCTGCGCAGCGCGCTCCTGTCCTCGATCTCGCACGATCTGCGCACGCCGCTGTCCAGCATCCTCGGCTCCGTGACGAGCCTTCTCTCGGACGGCGCCCGGTTCAGTGAAGCCGCGCGCCGCGATCTGCTGGTGACCATCCAGGAGGAGGCGGAGCGGCTGAACCGCTTCGTCGGCAACCTGCTCGACATGACCCGCCTGGAATCGGGGGCCTTGGAGGTGAAGCGCGACTGGGCCGAGCTCGGCGACCTCGTCAGCACGGCGGTGGGCGCCACGCGGGCGCGGCTGGCCGGCCGCGAGGTCCGGATCGACCTGGAGCCGGGCCTGCCGCTGATCCGCGTCGACTTCGTGCTGTTCGAGCAGGTCCTGCTCAACCTGCTGGACAACGCCGCGAAATATGCGCCGCCCGGGTCGACGGTGAAGATCACCGCCCGGCGTGAGGACGACAATGTCGTGATCGAGGTGATCGATGACGGGCCCGGCGTGCCGCCGCCGGACCTGGAGCGCATCTTCGACAAGTTCTATCGCGTGCGCGGCGGCGAGCGGCAGGTGGCCGGGACCGGGCTCGGCCTGTCGATCAGCCGCGGCATCGTCGACGCGCATGGCGGCCAGATCACCGCCCGTAGCCCGGTGGCGATGGGGCACGGTGCCGCGTTCACCATCCGCCTGCCGGTCGAGACGCAGCCGGCCGGGGCGCAGCACTCGCCCGCGGCCTCGCCGGTGGCCGAATGACCGGCCCGCTCGCCCGCGTTCTCGTCGTCGACGACGAGCCGCAGATCCGGCGTTTCCTGCGCACCAGCCTCGACGCCCACGGCTACGACGTGATCGAGGCCGTCGACGGTCAGGATGCGATCAAGCGGACGACCGTCGAGAAGCCCGACGTGATCGTGCTCGACCTCGGCCTGCCGGACCTCAGCGGCTTCGAGGTCCTGAAGCGCATCCGCGAATGGTCCGACGTGCCGATCATCGTGCTGACGGCGCGCAACCGCGAGCCCGACAAGATCGAGGCGCTGGACCAGGGCGCCGACGACTACCTCACCAAGCCGTTCGGCATGGGCGAGCTGATGGCGCGCATCCGCGCCGCGTTGCGTCACCGGGTGCAGAGCAAGGGCGGCCAGCCGATCTTCAAGCTCGGGCCGCTCGCCGTCGATCTCGTGAAGCGGCTGGTCAGCCGCGACGGGCACGAGGTGAAGCTGAGCCCGCGCGAATACGACCTGCTGCGCATCCTGGTGCAGAACGCCGGCCGCGTCGTGACGCATCAGCAGATCCTGCGCGAGGTGTGGGGCCCGGCGCATGTCGAAGACACGCAATATCTCCGCGTGTATATCGGCCAGCTGCGCCAGAAGCTGGAGCCGGAGCCGGACGCGCCGCGTTACCTGATGACCGAGCCCGGCGTCGGCTACCGCCTGCGCGACGAGGAGCCGGCCTGAGAGCCTCGCCCGCTCTTGAAACGGAATCCGACGCGGTCGAACCACCCTCTAGTGGTGCGACTCTGACAGATGATACCCAGTGCAGAACATCCTCAGTCGTCACCCCGGCCAAGCGGCGCAGCCGCGCGAGCCGGGGTCCATGCTGCCACGGGCGAGATGGACCCCGGATCTCGCTTCGCTCGTCCGGG
>DASWFO010000066.1:0-2048 GCA_036394195.1 Alphaproteobacteria bacterium
CGGCGGAGTCCGCCAGACGCTGGATCAAGGTATCGGTCGCAGCCTGGAGGCGCTGGTGGAATCCGGGCGCCGACAGCAGTTCGAGAGTGGTGAGGCCGGCGATCATCGCCACCGGATTGCCGGACAGAGTGCCCGCCTGATAGACGGGGCCCAGGGGCGCCAGGCGTTCCATGATGTCGCGCCGTCCGCCGAAGGCGCCCACCGGCATGCCGCCGCCGATGATCTTGCCGAGAGTGGTGAGATCAGGACGCACGCCGTAGAGCGCCTGCGCTCCGCCGAGGGCGACGCGAAAGCCGGTCATCACCTCGTCGAATATCAGCAAGGCCCCGGTGCGGCTGCATTCATCGCGCAGGGCGGCGAGAAATCCCGGTGCGGGCGGCACGCAATTCATATTGCCGGCGACGGGTTCGACGATGACGCAGGCGACTTGCCCGCCGATCTGCCGGAAGACCTCCCGTACTTGATCGGCGTCGTTGAAGTTGAGGGTGACGGTGTGATTGGCGAGCGATTTCGGCACGCCGGGCGAGGTGGGGACGCCCAGAGTCAGCGCTCCCGAGCCGGCCTTGATCAACAGCGAATCGGAGTGTCCGTGGTAGCAGCCCTCGAACTTCACGATGGTATCGCGCCCGGTGAAGCCGCGCGCCAGGCGTATCGCGCTCATGGTCGCTTCCGTGCCCGAGCTCACGAAGCGCACCAATTCCACCGAGGGCATCAGTAAGACGACGCGCCGCGCGAGTTGTGTCTCGAGCTCGGTGGGCGCGCCGAAGGACAGTCCGTCGGCCGCGACGGTCTGCACGGCCTTGATCACGTCCGGGTGCGCGTGGCCCAGAATCATCGGACCCCAGGATCCGACGTAGTCGATGAAGCGGCGGCCGTCGGCGGCCCACGCATGGGCGCCGGCGGCTTTCTTGAAGAAAATCGGCTCGCCGCCGACGCCGCGAAAAGCGCGAACCGGCGAATTGACGCCGCCGGGTATGTACTTGCAGGCTTCCTCGTACAGGCTCATGCGGTGACTCTAAGCAGCAATGGGCTCCGACGGCAAGCTGAGCCGGACTTCGAGGCCACCCTGTTGACAGTTGGCCGCCCGGGCGGACCCGCCATGCGCCTTCATGACCTGAGCGGTGATGGCGAGCCCGATGCCTTCGCCGCCGGTGTCGCGGTCGCGCGATTCGGCGACCCGGTAAAACGGCTCGAAGATGCGCTCCAGATCCCTGTCGGGAACCCCCGGCCCCCGATCCCGGATCAAAATCGCGACGCCCGATTCGGCGCGCGCCACCGAGACGTCGACGGGCGCGTCCTGCGGGCTGTAGCGCACCGCGTTGCGCAGCACGTTCTCGATGGCGCTTCGCACCAGGTCGCGGTTGCCGTTGACGGCGGCGGCCGCCGCGCCGTGCAGCAGCACGCGGCAATTCTTGACGGCCCCCTCGAAGTTCGCATCGCGCACCACTTCTTCGATCACCTCGTCGAGTTCGAAAGTTTCACGCGCGAACGGCGCGTCCGTGCCGTGCAGGCGTGCGAGCTTCAGGACCTGGGAGATCAGCGAGTCCAGCCTTGCGATCTCCCGCTCCAGGCGATCCAATTGGCGTGTGAGGTCGGCGGGGGGTTGGCGGGCCAATCCCAATGCGACGCGCATCCTGGCAAGGGGTGAACGCAGCTCATGAGAGATGTCGCGCAGCAGCTGTGTGATGGCCCCGCGATTGGCCCGCAGCTGATCGGCCATGGCGTCGAAATCCCGGGCCAGAACCGCGACTTCGTCCCTGCGCCCCTCGAGCCCCGCGCTCACGCGGAGGCCCGCGCTCCCGCGCACCTCGAGATGCTCGGAGGCGAGCGCGCGTGCGGCCGCCTGGATGCGCCGGATGGGCGCGCTCAAGTGCTGCGCCAGCCACCAGCTGGTGAGGGCCGTCACGACCAGCGCAATGCAGAGAATGGTCAGCGATATTGCCGGCAGACTCAGTGCGCCGAAGATGCTGGGACGCCGCGGCATCAGCAGTACGGTGTACGCCGAGCCGTCGGCTCCGACGATCTGCGGCGCCGAGCGGCTGGGGCGG
>DASWFO010000067.1:0-1801 GCA_036394195.1 Alphaproteobacteria bacterium
CCGTTGACCCGGGTGCCGCGGATCTTCGTGGCCGCCGATGAAGTACCAGGGCCAGCCGTAGAAAGCGCCTTCGACGACATGCGTCGCGTATTCGAACGGCGTGTTGTCGCCGAGCTCATCGCGCTCGTTGACGGCGCACCACAGTTGTCCGGTCGCCGGCTGGATCGTCATGCCCTGGCAGTTGCGCAATCCGGTCGCGACGATCTTCATGTTCTTGCCGTCCGGATCGAACGACAGCACATTGGCGCGCAGCTCTTCCGTGTCCCACGCCGCCCCGAGCGGCTTCAGCTTGACCCACGCCGCCAGGCCGTCGACGTTGCGCGGCTCCGGATGCATCGTCCAGTGCGGCTCGGGGAACATGTCGAGCGCGACGTTCGAGCCGGAGCCGACGGACAGGTAGAGCCGCTTGCCGTCCGGCGAGAAGGCGAGGTCGCGTCCATAGTGGTGCACCGAGGGAATGCCTTCGATGATGCGCTCCGGTTTGCCGCCGGCCGTGAGATCGCCGTTCTTGTACGGGAAGCGGACCACGCCGTCGGCGTTTGCGACGTAGACCCATCGAGGGTTCGGCCCGAGGGGATAGAACGCGATGCCGTACGGCTGCTTGAGGCCGCTCGCGAAGACCTCCTCTTTCTCGGGCTTCGCGCTGCCCGCGGGAACGCGCAGGACGCGCACGGAGTTGAACATGCTGTCGGCGACGAACAGGTCGCCGTTCGGCGCGACGCGAATCACGCGCGGCTTGTGCGTATCCGTCGTCACCCGCTCCGCCTTGAAACCGTCCGGCACCTGCGGCTGGGCGCCCGCCGGCACCGGCACGACCTGCGCGGCGCCATAGGTGGATTTCGAAATGGCCGGCAGATCCTGCGCCCTGAGCAGGCGCCTGACTCCGGGCTTGTCGTCGCGCCAGCTGCCAATGGCCGGGTCGCCTTGCAGCACCTGGCCGAAGGCCGCTTGGCCGGCAAGCAGGCTAAGACAGCCGGCGGTAATGGCAACGATCCTGAGCGGATATCTGCTGATTCGGTCCATGAGTGCTCTCCATTTATTTAGGGGCGGCACCCGCCGCGATGGCGGCGAGCTGCTCCACCGGCTGCAGCCTGGCCCGCAATTCCTCCGGCACCTCGTGCCGCGCGCCGATCCAGGCCGGGCTGTTGTAGCCCACCGTCGCGCGGCCCTGTGCGTCTTCCCAGATCAGCACCTTGAGCGGCAGGTCGATCGCAGCGGTGGGCGCTGCTGCCAGCAGCGGCGTGCCGGCGCGCGGATTGCCGAACACCAGCAGACGCGTCGGGCGAAGCTGCATCCCGACCGCTGCGGCGTCGGCCGCGAAGTCGATCCGGGCAAAGACCGTGAGGCCGCGCTCGGCGACCGCGGCTTCGAGCCGCGTCCACGCATCGGCGACCGAACCTTGCGCCGGCAGCAGAACCATCCCGGCGGGAACGGCCGGGGTGTTCACGCCCCCACCGTCCATGCTTCAGACGAAGAGCGGAATCTGTAGCTCGCGATACCGTTCACCACGAGCAACGCAAACGCGAGCGCGAGTACAGCGATAACCCCGGCATGAAAAACGAGAAAGGCGCCTACGGCGGCGCCCAGGAACATGACGGCCGTGGCCTGCAAGCGGCGGCCGGGGTGTGGGTTCTTCCCGCCGGCCAACGTCGAGTCGGCGGCGAGCCCCGTAAGCGTCAGTGTCAGCACCGTCGTCGTCAGGTCGGGCACCGCGAGCCGGCGCGCCGCGGCGTTCTGCACCCCCATCGCGAGCGCGAGCAGGGCGATGAGCGAGTATTGCGAGAGCGCACTCTCGGGATCG
>DASWFO010000068.1:0-2535 GCA_036394195.1 Alphaproteobacteria bacterium
CCGCCACGACAAGATTCGCCTCGCCTATCTGTCGGCGGATTATCGCGACCACGCCACCTCGCACCTGATGGCGGGGCTGTGGGAGCTGCACGACCGGCACCGCTTCGAGATCACCGCGATCTCGCTGGGGCCGGACGACAAGAGCGCGATGCGCCGGCGCGTCGTCGCGGCGTTCGACCGCTTTGTCGAGGCCGGCGGCCGCAGCGACCGCGAGATCGCCGGTCTGCTCCGCAACCACGAGGTCGACATCGCCATCGATCTCGGCGGGATCACCACGAATTGCCGGCCCGGGATCCTGGCGCATCGGCCGGCACCGGTGCAGGTGAGTTATCTTGGCTATCCGGGAACCACGGCGGCGGCGCATCTTGACTACGTGATCGCGGACCGCACCGTGCTCCCGCCCGAGGACCACGCCTTCTTCACCGAGAAGGTCGCCTACCTTCCGGAGACGTACCAGGCCAACGACGCCAAGCGGCCGATCGCGCCGCGGGTCCCGAGCCGCCGCGACCTCGGCCTGCCCGAGACCGGGCTCGTGTTCTGCTGCTTCAACGTCAGCTACAAGATCGCTCCAGCCGTCTTCGAGGTGTGGATGCGCATCCTGCGCAAGGCCGCGGGCAGCGTGCTGTGGCTGTTCGGGGACAACGCCGCCGCGGTGCGCAACCTCCGGCGCGAGGCCGCCGCCCGCGACATCGCCCCCGAGCGGCTCGTCTTTGCGCCGCGGGTGGGAGCGGCGGAGCACCTGGCGCGGCATGCCCGCGCCGATCTGTTCCTCGACACCCTGCCCTATAACGGCCACACGACGGCCAGCGACGCGCTGTGGGCCGGCGTGCCGGTCATCACCTGCCTCGGGACCGCCTTTCCCGGGCGGGTCGCGGCCAGTCTCCTCCGCGCGCTCGGCCTGCCCGAACTGATCACCGTCTCCTTAGCCGAGTACGAAGAATTGGTGCTGCGCCTCGCGGCCGATCCCGACCTGCTGGCCGGGGTGACGGCGAAACTCGCGCGCCACCGCGTGACGGCGCCGCTGTTCGACACAGAGCGGTTTTGCCGGCACATCGAGGATGCCTATATCAGGATGTGGCAGCGCTCCCGCCAGGGTCTCCCGCCTGAAAGCTTCGCCGTCGAGGCGAGTCCCCGCTGATCCGGCCCTCTCATCCGCCGGTTGGCACAGGTCAAAAATTCCCGTAAAGCAGGGGCCAACCGCAGATCCGACGCGAGTTTTCGAGCGATGGGCCGCTACAACTTCAAAGAGACCGAGGCCAAATGGCAGGCGTCGTGGACAAAGTCGCGCGCCTTTGCCGCGGCCGCCGATCCGGCCAAGCCCAAGTACTACGTGATGGAGATGTTCCCCTATCCGTCGGGGCGCATCCACATGGGTCACGTGCGCAATTACACCCTGGGCGACGTCGTGGCCCGCCACCGCCGCGCGTTGGGCTTCAACGTGCTACATCCGATGGGCTGGGACGCCTTCGGGCTGCCGGCGGAGAACGCCGCCCGCGATTCGAAGATCCATCCGGCGAAGTGGACCTACGACAACATCGCGACCATGCGTGCGGAGCTGCAGCGCATGGGCCTCTCGCTCGACTGGGAGCGCGAGATCGCCACCTGCCATCCCGGCTACTACGCCCATCAGCAGAAGCTGTTCCTCGATTTCTTCAAGGCGGGCCTGGTCGATCGCAAGGAGGCCTTTGTCAACTGGGACCCGGTTGACCAGACGGTGCTCGCCAACGAGCAGGTGATCGACGGCAAGGGCTGGCGGTCGGGAGCACCGGTCGAGAAGCGCAAGCTCGCCCAGTGGTTCCTGAAGATCACCGCCTATGCCGAGGAGCTGCTCGAGGCGCTGAAAAAGCTCGACCGCTGGCCGGAGAAGGTGCGGCTGATGCAGGAGAACTGGATCGGCAAGTCGTCCGGCGCCGAGGTCCGGTTCGAGATCAAGGGGCGGCCGGACCGGCTGACCGTTTTTACGACGCGGCCGGACACCCTGTTCGGCGCGTCGTTCCTGGCCGTCTCGCCCGACCACGCGCTGTCCGACGAGCTGTCGCAGCGCGATCCGAAGCTGAAGGCGTTCATCGCCGAATGCCGGGCGCGCGGCACCTCGGAGGCGGCGATCGAAGCGGCGGAGAAGCTCGGCTACGACACCGGCTTGCGCGCCAAGCATCCGTTCATCAAGGACAAGGAGCTGCCGGTCTTTGTCGCCAACTTCGTGCTGATCGATTATGGGTCGGGCGCCATCTTCGGCTGCCCGGCGCACGACCAGCGCGACCTCGACTTCGTCAACAAGTACGGCCTCGGCAACACGCCGGTGGTGTGCCCACCCGATGTCGATCCGAAAAATTTCGTCATCACCGACGTAGCCTTTGACGGCGACGGCCGCATGATCAACTCGCGCTTCCTCGACGGCATGACCATCGAGCAGGCGAAGGCGGAGGTGGCGCGGCGGCTCGAACAGACCCCCACCCCACCCTCCCCCGCAAGCGGGGGAGGGAAAGGGAGGGGGCCCGTCGGCAAGCGCCAAGTGAATTTCCGCCTGCGCGACTG
>DASWFO010000069.1:0-1646 GCA_036394195.1 Alphaproteobacteria bacterium
TTCGCGCACCACGACCGAGGAGAGGTCGAGGTTGAAGGACTCGCGGACGCTCGTCTCGACGCCGCGGTTGGTGGCGCCGCCGCCGATGATGATGGTGTCGCGCCGCAGCATGTGCAGGAGTTCGGCGACGCCCGTCCCGTAAAAGGCGCTCGGTCGGCGCTTGAGGAAGACGTAATCCTCGGGAAGCGGCGCGATCTCGTCGGGGAAGCCGGCCTCTGCCGTCCCCTCGACTGCGTTGGTGAGCGGCAGCACGCCGGTCTCCGCCGAAAGGTCGGTCGGCAGCATGACGACGTCGGCGCCATCGGCGCGGCTGACGGGGGTCGTGTAGATCACCGGCACGCCCGCCGCCCGCGCGGCCGCGATCATCTGCACCCAGGCATCGAGCACGGGGCGCATCGCAGCCCTGCGTGCGGGATCGGCCGGCGCCAGCGCGCGCCGGCAGACGTCGTAAGCGATCAGTGCCGCCCGGCGCCGATCGATCCGTTCGGGTTCGGGCATCGGAACCTCCTCTGGCGAGCGGGAAAGCAACCGTGCCTGTGGCCCGGCCTAAGTGTCGAAGCCAAACACGTTGTTCAGTCGCGCAGCGGGCGGTAGCCCGCCGAGAGCTGAGTGTGGTCGGCTGTGGTTGTAGTCGAGGATCCAGGGCTGCATGGCTTGGGTCCGCTCGGCGGAGGAGGAATAGACGCGGGCGTAGGCCCATTCGCGCAGGCTGGTCTGGATGAACCGCTCGGCCTTGCCGTTGGTCCTGGGCGTGTAGGGTCGGGTGCGGATGTGGCGTGCCCCCGCCCGGTGTAGCGCCGTGGCGAAGAACTTGGATCGATAGGCCGAGCCGTTGTCGGTCATGACCCGCTCAACGGTGATGCCGAGACGGCGATACCAGGCCAGCGCCCGTTCGAGAAAGTCGGTAGCGTCCTGCTGGCCCAGGCTCGGCAGGATTTCCGTGTAAGCCAGGCGCGAAGCGTCGTCGATCGCGACGTGCAGGTGTTCATGGCCAACACCGCGGGCGCGATGATGGCCAGCGTGATAGCCGGTGATGCGATGACCGACGCCGTCGATCTTGCCCAGTGTTTTGATGTCCAGATGGATCAACTCGCCTGGCCGCTCGCGCTGGTAGCGTATCACCGGCGGCTTCACATCGAGCTTGCCGAGCCGCCCCAGCCCGAGCCGGCGCAGTACGGCGCCAACGGTCGAACGCGGCATCACCAGCCGGCGGGCGATCTGCGGGCCGGTCATGCGCTGGCGCCGCAAGCGCCCGATCTCGATGACGCGCTCGGCCGGCACCGCAGCGCGGTATCGAGCGGGCGTCGAGCTCCTGTCGCACAGCATCCGCTCGCCGCCCGCCCGATACCGTCCCAGCCAATGGTACGTGCGGCGGACAGACAAGCCGGCCGCCGATGCCGCATCGGCAACCTTCCAGCCTTCCTCCTCGATCCGGCGCACCATCAGGAGTCGACCTTGCGGCGTCAGGCGAGCATTCTTATGGACGTTCATCTGAGGCTCCAGCCGGTGATCGGTCGTCTTGCAACCACCAGTTTCGCCAGCCAGCCTCAGATGAACAACCTGTATAGCTTCGACAGCTAGCGCTGGTGGCGACCGGCCGCAGTGGCCGCGCTCGCCATCGCCGTCAGCACCTTGTCGGGGCGGGT
>DASWFO010000070.1:0-5034 GCA_036394195.1 Alphaproteobacteria bacterium
GGTTTCACCGCCGCAATGGCGGCCTGCGGCGTGACGCCGCAGGCCCAGAAGACCGGCAGCTCGTCGGCGCGCATGTCTGGCGCATCGCCGTAATCCGGCTTTTCGACGTCGGCGACGCCGATCAGCCGCGGCAGCCCGAGATGGATGGGCGCGCCATGGACGCGCGGGTAGCGCGACGTGATCTGCACCGCGCGGATGGCATCGGCCGGCCGCAACGGCCGCATCGACACGACGACGGGACCCTGGAAGCGCCCGGCCGGCTTGCATGGGATGTTCGTCCGGTACATCGGCACGTTGACGCCGCGCTCGATATGGCGGAGCGGGATGCCCGACGCCAGCAGCGCCTCTTCGAAGGAGAATGAGCAGCCGATGACGATCGAGACCAGGTCGTCGCGCCACCATTTTTTGACGTCGGTCGGTTCGTCGACGAGCTCGCCGGACTCCCAGACGCGGTAGCGCGGAAGATCGGTCCGGATGTCGAGATCGGCACCAAGTTCCGGGACGGCGGGGTCGCCCGGCTTGGACGTGCCGATGACCGGGCAGGGCTGCGGATTGAGGCGACAAAACTGCAGGAACTCGCCCGCGAGGTCGGCCGGCAGGATGACCAAGTTGCCTTGCACGTGGCCGCGCGCGAGGCCGGCTGTGGCACCGGTCAGCCGCCCGGAGCGGGCGGCCCGGCGCACGGCCAAGCCGGTGGCGAGGGCCTGGTCCGGCCGGCGATCTGGCGCTGTATCCATGATGTCACTGCACCCGAAGCCGGCCTCCCCGTCAAGCCGGAGGCGCGGCGGAGACGGATTTCGCTTCTTTTGCGGCGCGTTAGTTGATAGACAGCCCTCGCCATGTCGCTTCTCGATAGCTTCGGTCCGCGCCGCAACCTGGCGCAGCTGGCGCAGATGTCGTTCGAGCATCTCGACTTCGGCCCGCTCTCCGAGGCGCTGCGCCAGGCGATCGCCGAGAACCCGAACGACGCCGATGCGCTGATGGAGCTGAGCCAGATCGAGCTCATACTGGGGGAGCGCGCGTCGTCCACCGCGTTGCAGGAGCAGGCGCTGCGCCTGACGCGGGTGTTCGCCGATCCGAACAACCCGGAGAAGCCGGATCTCACCGCCGTCGCGGTCTGCGTCGCCGGCGACTTCATGGCCAACACGCCGCTCGAATTCATGCTCGGCGGGTCCGGGATTGCGCTCCACCGCGTCTATATCGGCGCCGGCGAGGCGCTGCCCGAGATGCCGCCGCACGACGCGGCGATCATCGCGGTCGGCTATTCGACGGCGAACCACGCGCTGCTCGAGGAGCTGAAGACGCATTTCGCGGCCTGGCCGCGGCCGGTCGTCAATCCGGCCGCCGGCATCCTGCGCACCGGACGCGACACCATGGCGCCGATGTTCGACGGGCTCCAGGGCGCCGTCGTGCCGCCGACGATCAAGCTCAGCCGCGACGAGAGCTTCGGCTTCGCCGGCCAGCTCCGCCAACACAAGGCGGGGCAGCCGCCCTTTCCGCTTCTCATCCGGCCGCTCGATTCACACGCCGGCACCGAGCTCGAGCTGATCACGGCGCCGGAGGCGCTCGACCGCTACCTGAAGTTTCACATCCGCACCGGCTATTTCGTCTCCTCGTTCGTGGATTACCGGAGCCCCGACGGCCTGTTCCGCAAATATCGCGTGGCGGTGATCGATGGCGTGCCCTACCCGTCGCATATGGGCATCTCCGAGCATTGGATGATCCATTACCTGAACGCCGGCATGACGCTCAGCGCCGACAAGCGCACCGAGGAGCAGCGCTTCATGGACGAGTTCGAGACCGGCTTCCGCCGCCGCCACGAGGCGGCGTTGCGCGAGCTCTGGAAGCGGCTCGGCCTCGAATATTTTGCACTCGACTGCGCGGAAACCCCGGATGGCAGGCTGCTGGTGTTCGAGATCGACGTCGCGATGATCGTGCACCTGATGGATCCGCCAGACATGTTCCCCTACAAACACGTGCACATGCCGAAGGTGTTCGCGG
Source organism: Alphaproteobacteria bacterium (assembly GCA_036394195.1). Lineage (GTDB taxonomy): Bacteria > Pseudomonadota > Alphaproteobacteria > CACIAM-22H2 > CACIAM-22H2 > DATJPD01. Next base: position 2,002 of record DASWFO010000070.1, read on the forward strand.
CGTATCAGGCGATGCTGCGCCGCGCGGCCGGGCGCTGAGCCGGGGGCTTTAAGTCCGCGCCAGGCGGATCTCGAGCGACGCGATCTTGCCGCCCGCGAGCCCGAAACAGTGCTCGAGGTTCACCGGGCTGTTGGGGAAGTTGCCCGAGACTTTGGACGTGACGACGACCTTGCCGTCCCGATGGACGAAGCCGAGCGGTTCGACGGTGTGCCGGTATTTCCGCTTGGCCTCTTCCATCCACCGCTTTATGGCCGCCGCGCCTCCGATAGTGCGGCCTTCGTCGCGAACGACCGCGTCGTCAGCGAAACACCGCGCCAGAGCGTCCGCGTCGTCGGCGTTCTCGGCGGCAAAATAGTCCGTCAGCGGCTGAGGCAGTTGGAGACGCATGCGAGCTCTCCTTCCATGGCCACCAAGTCTAGAGTACGCCCGGCCCCCCGAAAACACGTGCAATACTGCAATAGTTTTGCAAGCCGCTAGAAACGCTTGCAAATAAGCTCAACAACAATTGCGGGCCTGGTTTTTTGCGACCGCAATACTGCAAGTTCTTTGCATAGCGGCTCACGCGCGATCTATCACCCCGCAAACCGGGTCAACGCGTCAACGGTTCCGAGAAGCTTCTGAGCCAGCGCGCAAATTCGTGAGTCGGACTGTTGACGTGGCCGTGGACCGTTGATCCAGAAGCTCTGAATACAAGCGGGCCGGTCATGCGGACCGGCCCGCTCTCAACGCATCGGCTCTGCCTTACGGTCCGACGACCTGCTGGCGCTGGGCGCCGAGGCCGTCGATCGTCAGCTCCATCACGTCGCCCGGCTTCAGGAAGACCGGGGTCGGCTTCATGCCCAGCCCGACGCCCGGCGGCGTCCCGGTGGGGATGATGTCGCCCGGCATCAAGGTCATGAACCGGCTGATATAGCTCACCAGGAACTTCACGTTGAAGATCATGGTCGCGGTCGAGCCGTTCTGGCGCGTTTCGCCGTTGACCGTGAGCTTCATCTTCAGGTTCTGCGGATCCTTAACCTCATCGGTCGTGACCAGCCACGGCCCGACCGGGCAGAACGTGTCGGCGCTCTTGCCCTTGGTCCACTGACCCGCCTTCTCCAGCTGGAACTGGCGCTCCGACACGTCGTTCACGATGCAGAACCCGGCGACATATCTGAGCGCGTCCGCTTCGCTCACATACTGCGCCTTGCGGCCGATGACGATGCCGAGCTCGATCTCCCAGTCGCCCTTCACCGAATCGCGCGGCAGCTTCACCTTGTCGTTGGGCCCGTTCAGGCTGGTGATCGCCTTCATGAACAGGACCGGCTCAGGCGGCACGGCGACCCCCGCTTCCTTCGCATGGTCGGAATAGTTGAGGCCGACAGCGACGATCTTGCTGACGCCGGTCAGCGGCACGCCGAGCCGCGGCTTCCCCGGGACCAGCGGCAGCGACTCCGGCTTGAACTTGCGCAGCTTGGCGAGCGACGCCGGCGCCAGCATTTCGGGCGTGAGGTCCTTGATCTTCTTATGCAGGCTGCGAATCTTGCCGTTCGCATCCACGAGGCCCGGCTTTTCCTTGCCCGGCGGCCCATAGCGCAGCAGTTTCATATTCGGCTTTCTCCTCTTCTCTTTTTGTCAGTGGTAGAGCTTCTTGTCCTCGAGCCATTTCTGGATCACGCCGGCAACGACGAGGTTGTTCTTGTCCATCATCATCATCTGCGTGTTGCCGGTGATGCCGATCTTCGGCAGGTCGATGACGTCGTAGTCGCCGCCGGCCCGCTTCACCCGGTCGAGGAAATCGATCGCGTTCTTCTTGATCTGCGGCCAGCGCGCATCCTGCTCGATGTAATCGCCGAACACGGCGACGATCGGCATCGACTTGAGCCTGTCGGCCTGGGCCGGGTCGCCGACACCGGCCGGTTCGACGAGGACCAGCGCCTTCACCTTGTCGGGACGCGCCTCCGCAACCTTGAGGCCGAACTGCCCGGCCTGGCTGTGGATGAGGACGACGCACGGGCAGACCTTGTCGACGAGTGCCGTGTAGGCGGCGATGACCGCAGCGTCCGTCGACGTCCAGCGCGGCACCACCTGCTTGGTGAAGTTGTCGTACCCCTCCGCCACCGGGAACTGGCTCCCTGGCCTAACGCTCGCCTTGCTCAGGTCCTTGTTGTACGAGCCGGCCCCGGTGCCGATGCGGAAGCGCTCGAACGGATCGTTCTTGGTCAGGAAGACCGGCTCGCTGGGGAAGATGTCCGGATATTGCGCCCAGCCGGACCGGCCGCGCTCGACCGCGTCGGAGTTGTAGACCGCCCAGCCGCGCTTCACGAAATAGTTGAGCCAGCCCTCGCGGCCATCGGGCGTCGTTTCATAGGTGACGCCGGTGAGGCCGCCGCCGTGCCACATCAGCAGCGGCAGATGTCCGCGCTGGTTCTGCGGGATGAAGTACTGAACGTACATCTGTTCGACCTGATAGACGCCGTTCGGATCGACCTTGGCCGGCACGCCACCCGGGGTGTAGACGACCTCCTTGACCGGCCGTCCGGAGAGGACGACCTCGCGGCCGCCGATATGGAAGGAGCCCATGTCGCGCAGCGCGATCGGCGCGTCGCTTTGAGCGCAGGCATTCAAAGCCAGCAGCACGGCCACCGTTTTAACGGCTCGCACCGCCCTTTCGCGACGTGACATGGTTCTCCTCCCGGGCGTTCTTTGGCCATCCGGCGCGGATAATGGCGAAGCTCACCTGAAAGCGCAATCCGCGGCCCTATCCGGCATGTCGGCCCGAGAGGGCAGCTGCTATTCGGCGGCGTTGGTGACGCTGTCGGCCCCCCGGATCACGCGGTTCGCCGGCAAGCGCGCAGTCACCGTGGTGCCCGCTCCCACCTCGCTGTCGATGGTGAGGGTGCCATCGTGGAGCTCGATCAGCGACTTGCTGATCCACAGGCCCAGGCCCGTCCCCTCGAATTTGCGGCTGACCGTCGGATCGGCCTGCTGGAACGGGAGGAAGATGCGCTCCTGGTCGGCGGCGCTGATGCCGATCCCGGTATCGGCGACCGC
>DASWFO010000071.1:0-1555 GCA_036394195.1 Alphaproteobacteria bacterium
ATCGTCAGTTCCTCAAGTCGCTTCCTCGTCGATGCGCACCAGGTGCTGCACCTTCTTGATCATGCCGCGCACCTCGGGGGTATCCACGAGTTCGCGGCTGCGGTGGCGCTTGTTCAGTCCCAGTCCGATCAGCGTGCCGCGCTGGTCTTCCGTGCGGCCGATGTGGCTGCCGGTCTGGGTGATCTTGATCTTCTTGCCGTCGGCCATAGCCTACTCCTTAAGCCGCCGCCTCGGCGGCGGTCTCGTCGCGGCGACCCAGAAGGTCGCCGACCTTCTTGCCGCGGCGGGTGGCGACCATGCGCGGCGAGTTGAGCTGCAGCAGCGCCTCGAACGTCGCCTTGATCATGTTGTGCGGGTTGGACGTGCCGACCGACTTGGCGACGATGTCCTTGATGCCGAGCGTCTCGAACACGGCGCGCATCGGGCCGCCGGCGATGATGCCGGTGCCGGCCGGGGCGGCGCGCAACGTCACCTTGCCGGCGCCGAAGCGGCCTTTGACGTCATGATGCAGCGTGCGGCCGTCGCGCAGCGGCACGCGGATCAGCCCGCGCTTGGCGGCTTCGGTGGCCTTGCGGATCGCCTCGGGAACCTCGCGCGCCTTGCCGGCGCCGTGGCCGACACGGCCGCGCTGGTCGCCGACGACGACGATCGCGGCGAACGCGAAGCGCCGGCCGCCCTTCACCACCTTCGCCACGCGATTGATGGTGACCAGCTTGTCGGTCAGTTCGTTGTCCTCGTCGCGGTCGCGTCCCCGATCGCGCGAGGAACGGCCGGAGCCGCCGGGTGAACGAGCCATGTGCTAACTCCCGATCAGAACGACAGGCCGCCCTCACGGGCGGCATTGGCCAGCGCAGCGACGCGGCCGTGATACATGTAGCCGCCGCGGTCGAAGACGACTTCCTTGACGCCGGCCGCGATCGCCCGTTGGGCGATCAGCTTGCCGACCTCGGTCGCCGCCGACTTGTCAGCACCGGTCTTGATCTTGCCCTTGACGTCCTCGTCGAGCGACGAGGCCGACGCGAGCGTCGCACCCTTACGGTCGTCGATGACCTGGGCATAGATGTGCTTGCCCGAGCGGAAAACGCTGAGGCGCGGGCGAACGCCACCGGCTTTGCGCAGGGCGTAGCGCGTGCGCCGCTGGCGGCGGGCGAAAAGGGCATTGCGGTCGGACATGGTGCTTTCGCCTCTACTTCTTCTTGCCTTCCTTGCGGCGGATCTTCTCGGTCGAATACCTGATGCCCTTGCCCTTGTAGGGCTCGGGCGGACGCAGGCTGCGGATCTCCGCCGCGAGCTGTCCGACCTTCTGACGATCCGCGCCGGTGATTTCGACCTCGGTCGGCTTGACGGCCTTGATCTGGATGCCGGCCGGGATCGGGACCTCGACGTCGTGGCTGTAGCCGAGCTGCAGCTTCAGCACCTTGGCGTCCGCCTGGGCGCGGTAGCCGACGCCGTTGATCTCGAGGTTGACGGTGAAGCCGTCCGACACGCCGCGAACCACGTTGCTCGCGAGGTTGCGCGCCGTGCCCCACTGCATGCGGGCGCGGCGGCTCTCGGT
>DASWFO010000072.1:0-28447 GCA_036394195.1 Alphaproteobacteria bacterium
CAATCACTTCAAGAGGATAAATGGAGGTGGAGTTGACGCGTCGTTCCATATCAGCGCGGTTCCGTCATGTCTCAGGGCGCCAACACCGCCGCGCCGGTGATGCGGCCCTCGCGCAGCGCCCCGAGCGCCTCGTTCGCCTGCTCGAGGGGAAACTTCTGCACGCGCGTGCGCAGCGGAAGGCGCGCGGCCAGCGCGAGAAACTCCTCGCCGTCGCGGCGGGTGAGATTGGCGACCGAGCGGACCACCCGCTCCTCCCACAGGATGCGATAGGGAAAGGCGGGAATATCGCTCATGTGGATCCCGGCGCAGACCACCGTGCCCCCCTTGTCGGTGGCGCGCAGCGCCGCCGGCACCAAGGCCCCGACCGGGGCAAAGATGAGGGCCGCGTCCAGCGGCTCGGGCGCCGGTGCGTCCGAGGCTCCCGCCCAGACCGCGCCTAAGCTCCGGGCAAAGGCCTGCGCCTCGTCATCGCCGGGGCGGGTGAATGCGAACACTTTGCGGCCCTGCCATACCGCGACCTGCGCCACGATATGCGCCGCGGCGCCAAAGCCGTAGAGGCCGAGCCGCTCACCCGCGCCCGCCATGCACAGCGCGCGATAGCCGATCAGGCCGGCGCAGAGCAGCGGCGCCGCCTCGACGTCGCCATAGGCGGTAGGGAGCAGAAAACAGTAGCGCTCGTCGGCGAGCGTCAGCTCGGCGTAGCCGCCGTCGATCTGATAGCCGGTGAAGCGGGCCCGCTCGCACAGGTTCTCGCGGCCGCTACGGCAGAACCGGCACACGCCGCACGTCCAGCCGAGCCACGGCACGCCCACGCGGTCCCCCGGGCGAAAGCGCGCAGCGGCGCTGCCGGTCTCGACGACGGTGCCGACGATCTCGTGGCCGGGCACCAGCGGCAGCTTGGGGTGCGGCAATTCGCCGTCGACGACGTGCAGATCGGTGCGGCAGACGCCGCAGGCGCGGACCTGAATCAGCACATGGTTCACGGCCGGAACCGGCCGCGGCAGGTCGCGCAGCGTCAGCTCGCGGCGGCCGGCGTCGAGGATCATGGCGCGCATCGTTTCACCCAACCACGATAATGGGGCTCCCCAGGCAGCGCCGCCCCCGCTCAGTGCGACATCAGCACCGGGATGGTCATGTGGCGCAGGATGTGCAGCGTGACCCCGCCGAATGTGTATTCGCGCAGCCGCGAATGGCCGTAGGCACCCATGACGAGCAGATCGGCGCCGAGATCGGCCGCACGCGACAGGATCACGTCGCCGATTTTCATGTCGCTCGCGGTCGCCGAGCCGACCTCGGCCTGGACACCGTGGCGCGCCAGATGGGTCGCGAGGTCGGCGCCCGCGATGTGGTCGCCCTTGGGATTGACTTCCATGACGCGCACCGACTGGGCGCGCTTCAGGAGCGGCAGCGCATCGTGCACGGCGCGCGCCGCCTCGCGCGTCCGGTTCCACGCGATCAGCACGCGCTCGGCGATGCGCGGGAACTTGCCATAACGTGGAACCAGCAGGACCGGACGGCCGGCGCCCATGATCAGCTCTTCGGGCATGATGTCGAGGACCGTGTCCTCGTCGGTGGTGGCCTGGCTGGCGATGATCAGGTCGGCGTATTGGCCGTGCTGCAGGGCGACGTCGACGGTGGTGCCCCTCACCTGCCGCCACTCGAAATTCACCCCGTTGCGCTGCTGCGCCTCGTCGACCATGCGTTTGGCGGCCTGGAGGCGCTCCTGGATCACCGACTCCTGCCATTCGAGGAGCGCGGACGGCGCGGCCTGGGTCAGGCTCGCGGGCGTATACGGCGGCTCCATTACGTGGAGGGCCACGAGATGGGCCTCGAAACCGCCCACGGCCGCGGCAACGTCGTAGCGCACCGGCGCCGATGTCGCATCGTCAGCAATGACCAGAATGTCTTTATAGCTCATGGCGCTCTCCCGCGGTGGGCACGAGATCGCGTGCCTCACGCACTCAACGAGAAAAGCCCCCACTGGCGCCCTGGCCCGGGTCAAAAGCCCGGACCGGCCGCCTGTACAGCATACTCCCGTCGACGCCCGATGTCGCGACCGGGAGGCTCGGCCTGGCCAAAATACCGGTGCCGCGGTTTTGCACGACCCGCGATGAACCAGCGGGTCTTTCGCGGCGGACGCAGCGGCCGGTTTTTCGTGCGGCTGTGGCCGCAATTCAACGGGGTGTGTTGTCGACGACCAGGCGCGGCTTGGCTCGAGCCGTGCGCGCCAGTACGGCCAGAAGCTCGCGCAGCGTCGCGTTCATGCGCGGACGGAACACACCCTCGTCGCGGAGGGTGCCGATCAAATCGCGCGCCTCGTTCTCAAATGACAAGCCGTTGCGCAGGCAGATGTAACGGAATTCCGCATCGGTGGGGATCCGGTTCTCCCGTTCGATGAAGTCGAGAATAGGCGTTTTGCTCATGGCACTTTCCTCTGATGCCGGACTGATTTCGAGCGCCTGTCACTCTAGACGGGCGTGGGGGCACCGCGAAATTCGGAATTTTACGTACGTAAGATTACGTACCGGGGGACGGCGCGATTTACGTACAAGCCCTTAAGTACAAGCCACGACTGCCCTATCTCCGCGCGAGGGGCTTAACTCGCGGCCTGGTGCAATACCTGGAAGGCAGGCCCTCCGTGGACTCCCGGTCGCCCCACACGATTTTCATTCCCGATGACGACGATGCTGCGCGTGATTCCCTGCAGGCGCTTCTGGAGGCGCGGCATTTCACCGTGATCGCGTTCGACTCCGGCAGCGACCTCTTCCGCCGTCCGGACCACGCCGATTGCCTGGTTCTCGACCTGCACATGCCGCTGATGACCGGCGCCGAGTTGCTGACCAAGCTGCGGCAACGCGGCGACAAGACGCCGGCGATTCTGATCACCGGCCGGCCCGATCGCGCGGCGCAGAGCCAGGCCAGAACATTGGGCGTGCCGCTCCTCGAGAAGCCGGTCTCCCCCAAGCTGCTGCTCGCCACGCTCGACGCGGCGCTGACGCCAGGCGCGCTAGGTCTTCAGGCGCCGCCGGCCGGTCCCTGTGCCGGAATCTGGAAGCGAAAGATAGAGCCCCCTTTCGGGTTCGGCTCCGCCCAGATGCGTCCGCCATGCGCCTCGATGATCGAGAGGCTGATGGACAAGCCGATGCCCATGCCGCTCTTTTTCGTTGTCACGAACGGCTTGAAGAGCTGCTGAGCGATTTCGGGGGCGATGCCTGGACCGCTGTCGATGATCGCGACTTCCTGAGCGTCGCCATTCTCGACGGCGATCGTGCGGATGATAAGGTCACGGCGATCCGAGGTCGTCAGGACTTCGACCGCGTTGCGCACCAGGTTGACCACGACCTGCTGGATCTGGATCCGATCCATATGGACCGCCGGGAGGTGGGGCGCCAGGTCGTAGGCGATCTGGATTCCCTCGACCTTGGCCCCGATCGTCGCGAGGGCCGCGGCCTCCTCGACGACCTCGCCAAGATCGGCGGCCGAACGCTCCACCTTCCGCTTCTCGACATAGCTTCGGAGCCGCCGGATGATCTGTCCCGCCCGCTCGGCCTGCTCGGCCGCCTTTTCCAGCAACTCCGGAATGCGCGGCGACACCGGCGCACCCGCCGCGGCCAGTATGTCCCGCGCTGCTTGTGCATAATTCATGATCGCGGTGAGCGGCTGGTTGAGTTCATGTGCCAGTGACGACGAGAGCTGGCCCATGGCGCTGAGACGGGACGTATGGATCAGCTCGGCCGTGAGCTCGCGTAGGCGCCGCGCTGCCTCCTTCCGCGCGGTCAGATCGTGAATGATGCCGACGAACGTCGTTTCTTCGGTTTGCTTGGCCTCGCCGACGGAGAGATGCATCGGAAACGTGTCGCCGTCCTTGCGCTGACCGACCACCTCGCGGCCGACACCGATGATCTTGCGGTGGCCGGTGCGGCGATAATTCTCGATGTAGCCGTCGTGCTCCTGGTGATAGGGCGTCGGCATCAGCATCTTGACGTTTTGTCCGATCACTTCGGCGGCGCCGTAGCCGAACAGCGTTTCACACGCCGGATTGAACATCAGCACGATGCCCTTCGCATCGATCACGATCATGCCGTCGACGGCGGTGTCGAACAGCGCCCGCAGGCGCGCTTCTGACGTTGGCACTTGGCTGGTCGGCCCGCTAGCGATTGATGACTACGTTAGTCCTCATCTGCAATTGTAACGCGCATTTAGAGTGAAACGCCATCATTCCAAGACGGAACATAATACAGTGGGGCGGCTGATCAGGCATAACCGCGCCCGTGAGGCTCGCGTCCGCCATGGACCGGGCTGGGCGCCGGGTTTAGGAGGGAAATACATGCCGAGATTGTAACCTCTTCGGGCGGCGATCGAGCCCGAATTAGGCTTTGCCAATACTTGCAATTGCAAGTATTATTCCGGCAACGCTGGCGGCCCCCGACGCCTCCGCCGGCGGGCAAAGATCGGCACGGCGGCGACGAGGGCCCTTAGGAACGGGAGAAAACGATGCAATTCGGCTACTTCACGCTCAGTGACAATCACTACGCGAACAACAAGCGCGGCGCCAACCAGTTCGTCAACGACATCCTGGCCGAGGCGGTCTATGCCGAGGAGCTCGGCTACAATTCGGCGTGGATCGGCGAGCACCATTTCAATTCCCTGGGGGTGCTGTCGTGCCCGGACATCGTGCTGGCGAACGTCGCCGCGCGGACGACGAAGATCCGGCTCGCCCCCGCGGTCACGGTGCTGCCGCTGCATCATCCGATCCGCGTCGCCGAGCAGTGGGCGACGCTCGACCTGATCAGCAACGGCCGCGTCGACTGGGCGGCGGGCCGCGGCTATGATCGGCGCGAATACGAGCCGTTCAAGGTCGATTTCAGCGACAACCAGGCGATTTTCGAAGAGGGCATGGAGCTGGTGCGCCGGCTATGGTCGTCCGGCGGCGACCGGATCACGCACAACGGCAAGTACTATCAGTTCGAGGACGTACGCATCACCCCGCAGCCGGTGCAGAAGCCGATCCCGACCTATGTCGCATCGTTCTCCAAGCCGTCGATCGAGCTCGCCGCCCGGCTCGGCTGTGGCCTGATCGTGGCGCCCTTTGCCGCCGCAATGACCTTCGGCGGCCTGCAGAAGGTGTCGGATCTCTATAAGGAAACCTGCGCCAAATACGGCACCAAGCCGCAGCGCCTGATGTGCAGCTACTTCACCCATTTTGCGGATAATAAGGAGCAGGAGGCGGCGCAGCGCGCGCGCCAGATCCGCTACTACAAGGAATGCGTGATCCCCGCCCTGCCCGGCGATCCGAAGACCGCGCCGCCGACCTATCGCTATTTCGTCGACATGGTGGCCCGCCTGGAGAAGGTCAGGCCGGAGGACCTCACCGAGAATTCGGTGCTGATCGGCTCCGCCCAGCAGATCACCGACACGCTGAAAAAGGTGCAGGCCGCCGGGTTCGACGAGGTGATCCTCTATTTCAACGTCGGCCTCAAGCCGCACCAGCAGGTCAAGGAAGAGATGGCGCGGTTCAAGGAGCAGGTGAAGCCGGCCTTCAGCTGAGCCGCTGTTTTCCTCGTCATTTCCCGCGCAAGCGGAGGCAGAGTCCACCACGGAGATCACGGAGGAACATCAGACGAATCTTCTCTTGGCTCCGTGCTCTCCGTGCCCCCGTGGTTTATTCTAGATGCCCTGACTTCGCGGGCATGATGAGAAGAATAGAGCGCGTCACGCCACCTGAGCGGCGGGCTTGGGGTGCACCAGGGCTGCCCGCTCCGCGACCGGCAGATCCACCCAGAATCGGCTTCCGTGCCGGGGCTTGCTCTCAAAGCCGATCGAGCCGTCCATCGCCTCGACCAAGCGCTTGGCAATCGTCAGGCCGATGCCCGTTCCTTCGGTCGCCGTGTATTCGGCGCCTAGCCGGTAAAACGGCTTGAACAGGTGCGCCTGAACCTCAGGTGCTATGCCGCGGCCCGTGTCGGCGACCTCGAGCCGTAGTCGCCCGTTCGGCAGGCTTTCGGCCGACAGCCGGACCTCGCCGCCAACCCGGTTATATTTGATGGCGTTCGAGACAAGGTTCAGCAGGACCTGGCGGAGCCGCATCGGGTCCGCCTTCGCGTCCGGCAGGCCCGCCCCAAGACCGAGGTCGAATCGGATATTCGAATTGTTCGCCAAGGGCCGCATGTTGGCATGGATGTCGGCAAGCAGGGGCGCCATCGCGACGGATTGGATCGACAGCGTGAGCCGCCCCGCCTCGATCCCGGCGAGATCGAGAATGTCGTTGACGACGTTGAGCAGGTGCTCGCCGCTGGTCTCGATCGACTGAACGTAGTCGAGCTGCACCTTCGGGTCGCGCGGCGGCCGCACGCGCAGGAGCTGGGCGAAGCCGATGACGGCATTCAGCGGCGTGCGCAGCTCGTGGCTCATGCGCGCGAGAAACGCCGACTTGGCGCGGTTCGCGGCGTCCGCTCCCTCTTGCGCCTGCTTCAGCTCGGTGATGTCGGCGTGAACGCCGACCACCCGGCCGCTGGAGGTGAGGCGCTCCAGAACGCGATACCAGCGGCCGCGGACGCTCCGGATCAGCTCCGTCGAGCCGCCATCATGCTGCCCGACGCGGTCGCGGACCCACTGCTCGACGTCCGTTCCCGGCGGCAGAACGATGTCGCCGGTCGAGACCGCGGAGCGGATCGAGTCTTCGAAGCGGACCCCGGGCTGGCAGGCCAGCGGATTGGTCCGCCGGATGTGGCGGTAGCGGCGGTTGCTCATCAGCAGCCGGCCGCCCTGGTCATGGAGCGTGAAGCCGTCCGGCAGCGCGTCGATCGCCTCCTGCAACAGGGTCCGCTCCTCGCGGAGCTCCTGCTCCGTCCGCTCGCGCAACCGGAGCTGCCGGACGAGGATGCCGCCGAGGAGCAGAAGCAGTGCGGCCGCCGCCAGCGCGATCGTCGCCTCGATGCGCGCCTTGGCCCGCCAGGGGGCGAGGATGTCGTCCTCCGCGATCCCGATATTCACAACGAACGGATAATCACCCAAACCGCGATAGGTGACGTATTTCACCAATCCGTCGAATGGAGACGTCGTGCGTCTGGTCCCGAACGGCGCGGCCGGCAACCACTCGCGGACCAGCACTGAACCGGAGACATCCCGCCCGACGACGTCATCGCCGGGATGATGGGCAATGATGTGCCCATCGCTGCTCATCAGCGCGATCGAGCCGTGCTCGCCGATGTCGAACGTCTTATAGAGGTTTTGAAAGTACTCGAGATCTATTGCGGCGGCGACGATGCCGCCGAACTCGCCATCGGCGCGACTCCAGCGGCGGGTGAGCAGCAGGACCCAGCGGTCGGACACACGTCCTTTGACGGCGTTGATCTGCGGACCGCGGTCGGCGTGATCGCGGTGATATGCGAAAAGCGGCCAGTCGCGGACGGACCCGTCGGGCAAGGACGGCAGCGACGCCGTGACCCACCCGCCATCCTGGTCAAAAACGGCGAGAGATTGCAGCTGCGGCGAATCGCGGGTGGCTGCGAGCAGCAATCGCTGAACGCGGGTGGTCGCCTTGGCGCCGATGCCGTCATATTCGATGCGCTCGCGAGTCCCGAGGAGGATGCGGTCCGCCGCCTGGATCGTCCGCGCGGCGTGCTGCGACAAGGATCGCGCCAGGTTTTCGGTGGTGATCGAGCTCTGCGCCAGGGCGGCCTGACGCTCATTCCAGATCTGCCAGCCGACGAAGGCAAACAGGCTGCCGCTGACCAGCACGATGAAACAGGCAAGCAGCAGGGCCGGCGACCCCAGCGAAAAGCGGCGCGATTGACCGGTCATCCGCATCCAGTGCCCGTGAGTTCCCCCGCGGCATTGGAGCCGAGTTTGCTGAAGTTTTTGTGAAGAGGGTGATTTGCCGGCCAATGTCGCCCGCCGTGGGCGTTTTGCTCCCCGCTAATTGCGAATAAGTGGCACTTGCAATCCCGGCGTTTTTGAGAGTAAGAATGAGTTGCAGTACGCCCGCTCAAGCGGCCGTCCTGTTTCAGAGGGTTAGCCAGCCGATGGGAGCCCGATGCGGCCGTCCTTAGCCAGCCCCGACCCTGAGCCGACGATATTGGAGGGTCTTCATGGCTGGCTTATCGCACTGTTTCCACCGGCGCGCGGTCGGCTCGATGTCGCGGGTCCTCGCGGCAGCCGTCGTCGCCGCGGCCATCTTTGACGCGCTCCCCGCGACGGCGGGAGAGTCGCCGTTCGGCTACGTCTACACCACCGACACCCATCCACGGGGCCAGCTCGAGTTCGAGCAATGGGCGACGCTGCGCACCGGCAAGCCGCACGGCGACTACAACCTGTGGCAGCTCCGCGAGGAGATCGAATACGGCGTGACCAACAATTTCCAGCTCTCGGGCTACGTCAACTGGTTGTCGGTCAGCGCGTTCCGCGACAAGGTCGACGGGACGACCGGGGGCGCGTTCGTCCCCGAGAGTGCCGATCCGAACAAGCGCTATTCGTCGACACGCTTCGATTCGGTTTCGCTCGAGGGAATCTATCGCCTCCTCAGCCCGTACAAGGACCCGATCGGCTTGGCGCTCTACCTCGAGCCGTCGATCGGCCCGGATGTCCGCGAGATCGAAACGAAGCTTCTGCTGCACAAAAATTTCTTGGAAGATCGGCTGGTGCTCGCCAGCAACTTCATTGTCGCCTGGGAATGGGAGCACAAGAGCGGCGATCCTACTCTGGACCCGAGTGATCCGGGCGCGAGCCCGCGCTGGCAGAAGGATCTGGAACTCGAGTTCACGGCCGGGGCGACATACCAGGTCGCGCAGAACTGGTATGCCGGCCTGGAGTTCCGCAATCACAACGTCTTCACCGGCCACTCGCTCAACCACCAGGAATTCACGTCGTTCTTTGCCGGCCCGACCGTCCACTACACGACCGAGGGCTGGTGGGCCACCTTGACCGTCTTGCCGCAGCTGCCTCTGGCCCAGGCCTACAACGACGACCAGAAAGCGGCGCTGGTGCACGATCGCATCTACAGCGACGATCACGAGCAGATGGAGATCCGGCTCAGGGCCGGCATCACATTTTGAGGCCGCGGGCAAGCGCGTGACTGAAGTGCCAACGACCACACCGCCGCGGCCACGACTGTCCGCGCCGCAGCGGATCGCGATCTACGCGGTCGGCTTCGGCCTGTGGGCGTCCGGCGGCTTGTGGCTGCTGTTCCACTTCTTCGTCCAGCCGCATTTCGGAGCACCTCATCCGCTCGAGCCGTGGTGGATGAAGCTGCACGGCGCGTTTTCGTTCGCCAGCCTGTGGCTGTTCGGCCTGTTATGGGGCGTTCACGTGATCAAAGGCTGGAGCGGCGGACGCCGGCGCTGGTCGGGCGGGACCCTGGCCGGCATCTTGATCGGCCTCATGCTGACCGGATACCTCCTGTACTACGTCGGCGACGAGGATGTGCGCGATCTCGTGTCGATCGCGCATTGGTCGGTCGGACTGGCGCTGCCGCTCCTGTTCTTCGTGCATTATGGGGCACGGCAGACGCCGCGCGAGACCACCGCCGCCGATGCTCCACAAGCGACGGGGGAGCCACGCGTGATCCCCCTCACCCGGCGCCGCGCCGGCGACTAAACGCGCGCGGCTGCGCGGTAGCACAAAATCTCTATCCCAAATTGCGCAGGAACCAACCTGTCCCGTCGGCGGTTCTCAAGACAACACCGATCGGGAGCACACCATGACAAGTCGCGACGACAGAAAACCAATCGACGAGGACTGCGTCGCCAATCCGCCGGTCAAGGAGAAGCACCAGCGGTTCTCGCGCTACGCTGGCGAGCCGGATAAAGACGTCGATGCCATAGCGGAAGATTCGTTTCCGGCCAGCGATCCACCGTCCTACAGCGGGAGTACCTCCGGGACGCCCGACGAAAAGCGGAGCGCCGCCCCCAAGCCACCCAAGCGGAAGACGCAGAAGACGCGCGTCAGCGAGACCCGGCCGCACAAGCCGCCGGACGCCGGCGACAAGTCCGTCGAGGAGCTGGCGAAACAGGATTGGCCCGGCGTCGACGCCGACGGGGAGACCGGCTGAGCCTGTCTCAAGGAGCGGCGCGGTCGGTCACGTCGACGTTGACCCTGGGTCCCGCCTGCAGGCACAGGAGCGCCGCCAGCGCCGCGAGACATAGCGCACTCGAGACGGCAATCACCGCGACGCCCATCGCATCGAGCAGGAAGCCGAACAGCAACGGCGCAAACGCCTGCGCGATCCGCGCCGGTGCTCCGAGCAGGCCGGTCCGCTCTCCGTAGCCCTGCGGTCCGAACAGGGCCAGCGGCACCGTCCCGCGCGCGATGGTCAAAAGCCCATTGCCGGCCCCGTAAAAAATCGCGAACAGCGCCGCACCGGGCGGGCCGATCGCGGCGAGCACGATCGCCCCCAGCGGATGGAGGCTTGCCGCGACACGCGCCGAGACCAGCGGATGGATGCGGCGCAAGAGGAAGAACTCGGCGACGCGCGCCGCCACCTGGGCGGGGCCGATCAGCGCCGCCGCCGCGATCGCGGCCACCGGTGTCGCACCCGCGCGCTCGAGCAGGCGCGGCATGTGCGCCGCCATCGAGCCGGTGACGAACCAGCCGGCGGCGAAGACGAAGGCGAGCAGGACCATCTCGCGGCGCGGCGTCCAGCCGATGCGCTCAATCGTGGGTGCCGGCGCGGCCGCTGGGCGGGGCACGGACGGAAGGGCGAGCGAATTGATCGGCAAGCCGATCACGATGTTGAGGGCGGCCCACACCAGGCAAGCCTCGCGCCAGCCCAGCGCATCGTTGAGCACGGCGGACAGCGGCCAGCTCACGGTCGAGGCAAACCCCGCAAAGAGCGTGATGCCGGTGATCGGGCCGCGGGCGGCCTGTCCGTACAGCGCGGTCAGTGCCGCGAATCCGGCGTCGTAAAGCCCCATCGCCATGCCGATCCCAAGCAGCGCCCACGCGGCGAACAAGCCGGCCGGACCGGTGGCCGTGGCGAGCACCACCAGCCCGCCGGCGATCACGAGATTGGAGGCCGCCAGCAAGCCGCGCCCCCCGCGGCGATCGATCAGCCGTCCGACCGCCGGACCGAGCACGGCCGCGATCAGCAGCGATCCGGAGAACGCCGCGAACACCCATGACCGCGGTACGCCGAGCCCGGCCGCGATCGGGTCGGCGAGAATCGCCGGCAGATAGTAGCTGGACGCCCAGGCCAGGGTCTGGCTGGTGCCCAGCGCCGTCACAACCACGGCGCGGGAGCGGGACTCGGATGTGGATTCGTCGGCCACGCGCTTCAACCTAGCGGAGCGGCCGGCATGCTGTCTCTTCCGCTATGTCGCGATCGGCCGGAACAGCCAGCGCGAGAAGACCGCGGCGGCCGAGGCCCCCAGGGTCTGCGCTATGACGAATGCGACCACGTTGTTGATGCCGATGCCGGTGAAGGTGTCGGTGAGGGCGCGGGCGAGGGTCACCGCCGGGTTCGCGAACGAGGTCGACGAGGTGAACCAGTACGCGGCGGTTATGTAGGCGGCAACGATGCCGGGAAGTGCGGTCGAGAAATGCCGCCGCCCGGCTTCGATGAGCATGACCAGGCCGAATGTCGCGGTGAACTCTCCCGCCCACTGACCGACGCCGCTGCGCTCATGCGCCGAGATCTGCAGGATCGGCAGGTCGAACATCAGATGCGCCCAGCACACGCCGGCCGCGGCGCCGATCAGCTGCGCGACAATGACAACGGCCAGATCGCGTTTGGTGAGCAGGCCGCGCACGGCGAGCACGCAGCTCACCACCGGATTGAACTGGGCGCCCGAGATCGGCGCGAAGGTGATGATCAAGGCGACCAGCGCGCCGCCGGTCGCCAGCGCATTGGCCAGAAGCGCCAGGCCGACATTTCCGCCGAACAGCCGCTCGGCCATGATTCCGGAGCCGACCACGGCCGTGAGAAGAAGGCCGGTGCCGACGGCCTCGGCCGCGGCGCGGCGGGCGATGCTGATCATCATGCAGGCGATCGGGTGGATTCGGGCGGGATCACGTCAGCTGTGCGATCCGGCCAAGTTCGCGCTTTTTCGCCGCCGCGTCCATGGTCTCCAGCGGCAGCCTTGCGAATTCGCCGATCCGCCGGCACAGGAGCGCGAACGCCTCGCGAAACGCCGTCCGGCCTTCCGCGTCGCCGCCGTCCACCGCCGCCGGATCGGGCAGGCCCCAATGCGCCGCGACCGGCGCACCGGGCCAGATCGGGCAGACCTCGCCGGCCGCCTGGTCGCAGACCGTGATGACGAAGTCCATCACCGGTGCCGCCGGTGTCGTGAATTCGTCCCAGGATTTGGAACGCAACATCGCGGTGTCCCAGCCGAGCGAGCGCAACAGCTCCAGCGACAACGGGTGCACCTGTCCCTTGGGAAAGCTGCCGGCGCTGTAGGCGTGGAACCGGCCCTCCCCGTAGCGATTCAAGATCACTTCGGCGAGGATGCTGCGCGCTGAGTTTCCGGTGCACAGGAACAGCACATTGAAGGGCCTCGTCTCAGCCGGCACGGCAGCGCCCGGCAGTCACCGCAGCGGCCGGCGTCGATTGCAGCTGCGGCGGCTCGCAGCACATCGCCGTCGAGGCCTCCTTCAGCTTTTCGATCGAGCCGCCCTGCCCGTACACGGTGGCGCTGCCGTAGGTGTAAAAGGTCTCCCAGGGCACGCCCTGCGGATCGGCGATCCACTGCTTGTCGGATTTGGCGTAGCAGCACGTCGTCGCGGCCTCCTCGACAACCGGCCGCTCGGCCGCCTGCAGGCGGCCGAAGATGTCCGCGAGCTCATGCTCGTTTTCGGCCTGGATCCCGAGATGCTGCACGCCGGCCGGGCCGCCGCGTTTCGAGATCGCGAAATTCACCCGCGGATCGTCGAGCATCCACTTCGCATAATCCGGCTCGACCACCGTCGGCTCGGCAGCGAACAGGCTGGAGTAAAAGCGGATCGACTGCGCGAGGTCATCGACGCTGACGTGAACGTGAAACCGCTTCATGGGACTCTCCTTTGGTGCGGGATATCGGGGGGCTGCACCCCGGCGCGCAGACAGCACTGCCGGCGCAGCAATTCTCGGTCAGGTAGGCCATAAGGCCGTTCATGGCGGCAAAGTCCGCGGCGTAATAGAGATGCCGGCCGAGCCGGCGCTGCGTGATCAGGCCGGCATGGCTCAGCTGCGCCAGATGGAACGACAGCGATGACGGGAGGATGCCGAGCGCCTCGCCGATGGCACCCGCGGACAGCCCTTGCGGCCCCTTCTGCACCAGGAGCCGGAACAGCGCCAATCGCGTTTCCTGGGCGAGCGCGCCCAAGGCGGTGACGGCCTCAGCCGGGGTCATGGCTCAACAATTCGATCATTCTCGAAATGTAGAGCGGTTCATTCCACATTTCAAGAATAATAGAATTATGCCAAGAATTCTTTGCCGCCTGTCCTAAAGGAGGCTAAAGCGCCGCGGACAGCAGCCGCCACAGCGCAAGAAGGAGAGCGGCGGCGAAGATGAGTCCGATCAGGGCGCGGAACGTCCACAGCCCGGCGGCGAAACCGAACCCGAACCCGAAGCCGAGCCGCGCCGGTGAGTCGACGCGGTGGTGAATGACGGTCTCGGGTTCGCGCGCCGCACCGTCGACGCCAACCTTCGGCGCTGCCGGTGGCCGCGGCTTCGGCCAGCGCGGCGCCTCGGTGAGGTCGAGGCGATGGCGCGGCTGATCGGCCGCATGGACCGTGTGCTCGTACGCATGCGTGGCTTCAACGAATGACGACTGGACCTTCGGCTTCTCGGTCATCGAGGCCTCCTCGCGCCGGCGCGTTATTTCCAGAACGCCGGCCCTTTGTGCGCTTCATTCGGCATTTTCGCGTAGGCGTATCGCTTCATACCATCCGGGCCGGGCACCGACACCACATCGATCAGCTCGCCGCCTTTAAGAACGCCGAGGTCGGCGTGGCGGTCGGCGAACATGATGACGGTCGTCGACCGGACCAGCACGTAGACACGTCCATCCCGCTCGAGCGCGAGGCCGCCCCACCGCTTGAGGTCTGAGTAATAGGGCTCCACCAGCCACGAGTTGGGCGCGTTGGGATCCACATGCACCAGCAATTTCCGCGGCTCCTCGACCGTCTGCAGCACCATGTGCGACACAAGCGGGTGCCAATATTCGGGCACTTCCGGGACCTCGAGATAGCCGCAGAAATACGTCTGACACTGCCGCGGCCGATCGGCGTAGATCGTGCAGCCGGCGCCAAAGTCGCAGTGCCGGCATGCCTGCAATGCCGGCTTCGCCAATTCTTGCACGGCCAAGACCAGGCAGCACAGCGTGCAGCCGTTGCACCCACGCCCGGGCACCGGCGCGTGGTCATCATGGGTCGGAGATTCGGTCATGGCGCCGGCGCGAAAATCAGGCTGGAGCGGTCGTGGCCGGCAATCAGCGGAAAGGTCTGGCCGGCGCTGACCGGCATCGGCTTCGGAAACGTGTGCAGCACCTGCTGCCAGCCGCCGCCGTCATAGGCCTCCGGCGGGTTGACGAACACCGTCTCTTCGTCGAGCTCGACACGCATCCACTGGATGACCCCGACCGCGACCCCGTCCGCGGCCACCGGCAGCGCCAGCGTCTCGAGCGCCGGGGCGTGCCAGGCTTCGGTGAGATCGAAATGCAGGAGATCGCAGTCCGGCGATAGCCGCGTCCACGGCGGCGAGAAGCCGTTCACGGGCAGACGCGGAGCGGCCAGAGCGGTGAACGGCGACAAGTCGAAGCCGTCGACGCGATCGACGAACGCAATCCGCTCGATCGCCGGGCCGCCGGCGAGGCATCCCACCGCCGTGACCGCGCGCGGAATGATCGCCGCTGACGGCTTCACGAGGCGGCTCACCGCGTCCTCGAAGGTGGTCAGGACATATTCCGAGAGCACGGAGCTCGACAGGATCTCCGACACCAGCACATCGGCGGGCTCATCGAGGTCGTGTCCGACCGCCAGCTCGGTCGACCGCTTGGCGACGGCGCGCACGCGATCGGCGTAGCCGTTGCGCTCGAGGATCTGGCGCGCCACCTCGGCGATCGCCGGGACGGCTTCGCAACTGACGACACTGGCCGCACCAGCGCGGACGGCCATCATCGACAGGATCCCGCTGCCGGTTCCGATGTCGAGGACGCGCGCTGCCGGGCCACGGGAGGCGACGGCGCGGCGGATCGCGCGATCGAAGGCCGCGTTGCGCGGCGCATCGTTCATCATCGGCACGTGCCAGGCCGGCACGACGGCACTCACCGCCTGGCGCAGCTTGTGCCGGAGCAGCGGCTCGCCCGGCCATCGGGCGACGGCCTGGCGCAAGACGGTCAGCGATTCGTCATAGCGCCCGGCATCCTGCAACGCGACGCCGAGGCTGGTAGCGAGGCTCGGATCGTCGGGCGCAAGCGCCGTGGCTTTCACAAAATCGGCGACGGCGTCATCCCATCGGCCGAGGCGTTGCAAGGCGGCGCCGCGCGCCCGCAGCGCCGGCACGTCGTCCGGAGCCGTGCGCAGAACATCCTGCCAATGCGTCAGCGCATCGCCAAGCCGGCCGTCCGCCGTCGCCACACCGGCGGCCAGCCGCAGCACATCCAGGCGTCGATAACCGAAGGCGGCGACACCCAGATAATCCCGCTCCGCGTCCGAGAACCGCTGTGCGTTCTCATGGGCCATGGCCCGCGCGAGAAGCGCTCTCGCCAGGGAGTGACCCTCGTCCGCCTGCGTCATCCTGCGGCAACTCGCATCGGCGACTGGAACGCGACCGAACCTTACGAAACCTTACGCTCTGCTGCCGCCGTCGCAGCGGCGCCGATGATAGCACCATCGGAGGACTGCAGAAGCACCGCGATACCGGTGCCGGGCGGCGGCAAAGGCCGAGAGCGCGTGAGCGCGCCGCCGGTCCACGCGCCGAGCTCCTCGATGGCGCGGACGATGTTGGTGTTGACCAGCGTGCGGCCGGCGTTCTCGCCGCCGCGCACGCGGGTTTCGTGCCTGAGGTCGTAGGCGATGAGGAAGACCCGGCCTTGCCCGATGCCGGCACCGAGTCGGACCGACAGCGCGCCGTTTTCGGCGAGGAGCTCCACCGGGACGGCCCCGGTCGATGAACCGGCGGCGGCGATCGCGGCGGCGACCTCCCGGCGGTCGGAGCCGACGGCGTCGTACCGGCCGTTGATGACCATCTGCGGCGTGTAGACCGTCTTGAGGCGGAGGGCGTGGGCGTAATCCGTCTGGCGGGCGGTCGCGGCCGGGCTGGAGAACGGATCGCGCCAGCCGAGCCGGTCCCAGTAATCGATATGGTAGGCGAGCGGCAGAATGCCCGGCTGCCGGGCGAGCTCGGCGAGATAAGCGTCCGCCGGCGGACAGGAGTTGCAGCCTTGCGACGTGAACAGCTCGACCACGACGGGTGCGGGCTGTGCGGCCGCAAGCCGGGCATTGGACACCGCCAGGGCCGCCGTGACGCCGCCGAGGATGACC
This sequence comes from Alphaproteobacteria bacterium, assembly GCA_036394195.1. GTDB lineage: Bacteria > Pseudomonadota > Alphaproteobacteria > CACIAM-22H2 > CACIAM-22H2 > DATJPD01. Next base: position 16,460 of record DASWFO010000072.1, read on the forward strand.
CGCCGCCTGGAAAAATCGCCGAACCGTGTCGTCCGAATCATGGGATGCACTCTCGAAAGTGTGATCGCGACGCGTGCAACGGGACGTCGGGCCCGCGACGAACGGACCCGACGTCCGGCGCGTTACTTCTTCATGTTGTCCTTGGCCATGCCGTCCTTGGACATGTTGTCCTTCGACATCGTGTCCTTGGACATCGTGTCCTTCTTCATGGTGTCCTTGCCCATGCTGTCCTTCGCCATGCTGTCCTTGGACATCGTGTCCTTCGACATGCTGTCCTTCGACATCGTATCGGGCTTGGTCTGCTGGGCGATCGCGGCCGGACCGAAGGCGAGGCCGAGGGCGACGGTCGCGGCGGACAACGCGAGAAACGCGCGTTTACGGATGATCATGGAGTGACTCCTGATTGGTGGTGTGTCGACACGGCGATCATTGCCGCCGCCCCACCAGTTCGATCAGTCACCGCCCGCGGTTACATCGCGAAACCGTTACCCGGCAAAAACCCGGCGGCTCAGCACGCGCCCGGCGGCGATGACGACCGCCACCGCGATCGCATGCACCGCGAGGTCGGTCACCGCGGCGTCGAACGGATGAAAGAAGTTCAGGAGGCTCGCCGCCGCCGCGGCGACGGCGAGGGCGCCGGTCATCGCGGTGAGATCGGGCCGCAGCGGAAACGCGCGCCGCAGCATCAGCAGGAGAGCGGCTCCCAGCGGCACCGACAGCCCGAGGATGAACACCAGGCAGTCGCCGGTTTCGCGCATGGAGGCCACGTGCGTGCCGGGAATCACCCAGCCGCGCAGGCAGCCGAGCCCGCTGGCCGCCACCCACAACAGAAGCGGCGGCAGCGGCAGCAGCGCCCAGGCCGGCTTGCGGTCGGGAACGCTGAGCTCGAAGGCGGCGAAGGCGGCGCAGGCCGCGGTCAAGGTCGAGCCGAGGATCGCCAGCCACATGTCCGGCGCCGTCTCCAGACGGCGCCGGAGCGCGTCCAGGTCCGAGAGCATGGCCAGGACCACGGCCAGTGCCGCGACGACGGCGAGCCAGCCCAGCGCGCGCGTAACCGGCGAGGCCAGCGGCCTCACCGGCTTCAACTCGGCGGCGAGGCGATCGATCAGGTCGTCATGGGAGGGGGGCGTCACGGTCATCCCTCCCCGCCGCCCAGCTTCGCGCGCAGCGTCTTCAGCGCGCGATGGAGATTGACCTTCAGGGCGCCTGGCTTGCGGCCGGTGATCACGGCCGCCTCGGCCAGCGAGCGTTCCTCGAGCACCAGGCGCTGCACCGCTTCGCGCTGCCCGGCCGGCAACGCGGCGATGGCGGGAGCGATCGTGCTCCCGGCCTGAGCCCGCTCGGCGTCGCGGTCGGGTGCGGCCGCATCGGGGAAGGATTCGTAGGCCAGCGGCGCATGGACTTCGCGGCGGCCGTGGCGGCCGGTGCTGCGCAGCACATCGATGGCGCGGCGCTGCGCGATCGCGCGCAGCCAGCCGATGAACGGCCGCTGCGGATCGTAGGTGTGGCGCGCCCGATGCACGCTGAGCAGCGTCTCCTGCACCACGTCGTCGATGCGGTCGGCGGGCACGCCCTGGCGGCGCGCGATGGCCTGGACAATCGAGATGCAATCGCGCAGCAACGCCTGATAGGCGGCGCCGTCGCCCGCCTGCGCTGCCGCCATCAGCGCGGCGCGGCGCTCGTCGGCGGCAAGGCCGGTCCGTCGCGCATCCGCATCGGCCATTCGGCGTGGCTCCGTCATCCGAAACTGCGGCGACGGTCCATACCACGGCAGGGACGGCAGCGGCATCACTATCTTGGACGGAAGGAACGCCACGACCGGCGCCGCCGCGATCACGAGCCGCTGAACCAGTTGTAGCCCTGGTCCTCCCAATAGCCGCCCGGATTATCGTCGGTCACGAAGATCGCCATGATGTGCTTCGGGTTTTTAAAGCCGAGCTTGGTCGGGACCCGCAGCTTCATCGGGCTGCCATATTTCGGCGGCAGCGCGGCGTCCCGGTAGTCCAGCGCCAGCAGGGTCTGCGGGTGCAGCGCCGTCGCCATGTCGATGCTGGAATAGTAGTCGTCGGCGCAGCGGAACCCGACATAGCGCGCCTTAAGGTCAGCCCCGACCCGCTCGAGGAAGGTGCTGAACGGCACCCCACCCCATTTGCCGATGGCGCTCCAGCCCTCGACGCAGATGTGCCGCGTGACCTGGCTCGCCTGCGGCAGCTGGCGCAGATCGGCGACCGACCACGGCCGCTTGTTGGCGACGCGGCCGGAGAGCTCCAGCCGGAACGTCGACGTATCGACGACCGGCGCGCGCGCTTCCGGATAATAGGCGTTGAACGGGAACGGCTCGGTGATGGCGCTTTCGGCATAGGTCGGCGCCAGCCGGTGCGGATTGAACAGGGCGGCCTGCACCTTATCGTTCCACCGCGACATCGCCCACAGCACGCGGTCGAAGGTGTCGCCGTCCGACAGGTCGCAGCCGGCGAGCATGGTGACAGCACCCAGGGACAGCGCCTGGCGCAGGAACAACCGCCGCTCGGCCGAGCGCAGCTGCGGCTGGACGTCGCGCAAACGAAGGCGGCTCATGGCCGGACCTCCGCAGGCGGCGCGTGGCGCTCGCCGGTCGCGCGGCCGGTGATCATCGGCAGCACGGTCTTCGGCACGATCAGGACGAGGGCCAGGTGGACCACGATGAAGCCGACGATGCCGGTCATGGCCAGGAAATGGACCCAGCGCGCCGTGTCATAGCCGCCGAGCACGGCCGTGAGCTCCTGGAACTGCACCGGCTTCCAGATCGCCAGGCCGGACAGCACGGCCGCCGTGATCAGCAGGATGACCACGACATAGGCCAGGCGCTGCACGGCGTTGTAGGCGCCGATACGGTGCGGCAGCCGAAAGCGCAAGGCCGCCGCGAGATCGCCGGCGACCGCGGACGCGGTCAGCGGCAGGAAGCTGCGGCGGAAATGCCCGGAGAGGACGCCGTACGCGAGGTACGCGAGGCCGTTGAGCGCCAGCAGCCACATCGCGGCAAAGTGCCAGGCGATGGCACCGGCCAGCCAGCCGCCCAGGGTCATCCAGTGCGGGAAGCGGAAGTCGAAGAGCGGCGAGGCGTTGAAGATCTGCCAGCCGCTCATGATCATGCAGATGACCGCGAACGCGTTCAGCCAGTGGGTCACGCGCACGAGCAGCGGATGAATGGATCCGGCTTGGCGTATCGGAGTGGAGGCCATTGGAACTAAGACCTTTTTACAGGCACACGCTGTGCCACCTGGCCTTTATTCGGTGGCTCCGGCCCCGAGGTTACAGCCGGTCAGAACTTCTCCACCCACGGCCTGAGCTCCATCTCCCAGGTCCAGGCGCTGCGCGGCTGCTTCAGGACATGAAGGTAGTTGGCCGCGATCGCATCGGGATCGAGCATCGATTCCGGCTTGTCCGACGCCTCGGCGCGGCTGGAGCTGCGGATCCCGCCGTCGATGACGAAGTGGGCCACGTGGATTCCCTGGGGCGCCAGCTCGCGCGCCATGCTTTGGGCGAGGCCGCGCAACGCGAACTTGCCCATCGCGAACGGTGCCGATTGCGGATAGCCCTTCACGCTGGCCGAGGCACCGGTCAGCAGGACGGCACCGCGCCCCTTGGGCAGCATGCGGCGCACCGCCTCCTGTGCGACCAGGAAGCCGCCGAAGGCGCTCACCATGAGGGCCCGCTCGACATCGGGCGGCGAGAGCTCGAGCAGCGGGCCGCGGGCACGCGCACTGGCGTTGTAGACCACGACGTCGGGCGCGCCGATCTGGCCTTCGAGGTCGGCGAACAGCCGCTTCACCTGGTCCGCCTTGACCGCGTCGCACTGGAACGCGCGCGCACCGGTCTCCTTGCACAAGGCGCCGAGCTTGTCGGTTTGCCGCGCGGCCAGCGCCACGCGCATGCCCTCGCGCGCGAACAGCCGGGCCAGCGAGGCGCTGAGGCCGCTGCCGGCGCCGACGATCAGGGCGGTTTCATAGCCTGGGGTGCTCATGGCGGCTCCGTTCTGCCGGGGTTACAGACGCCGGCGGGCCTACGTTAGCGACAGTTCGGCGTCCCCGCTATGCGTGTGGCACACCGCTTCTATGCGGTGGCCGTCGGCCCAGCAGGACGCACCATCAACGATCAGCTCGACGTTCCGCTCCAGCCGGCCGTTGGCACGAGGTCACGCCTCCGCTGGGGGCGCGCACGGCGCGCCATGCGCGACCTCGTAATGGCGGGCGAAGTCGTCGAACTCGGCGAGCACCGCCCGCGCCTCGGGCTCGACGACCGCGACGTCCGGGTCCGGGCCGGCGAACGATTTGACGGTGTCGAGGGAGTCCCACAGGGTGACGGCCAGGAACTCGACCCGCGTCCCGACGTCCCGGCGCAGCAGATAGGCGCCGCGATGGCCGGAGATCCGGGTCAGCGCCGGGAACACCCGGCCGGTGACGTGGTCGTGATAGGCCTGGGCGCGGTCGCGCTCGGCCTGGCCGCGCCAGATGCGGACGATCATTGCGTGATCTTGCCGTCGAGCACGGCCAGCCGGAACGGCTTCACCTCGATGCGCTGCCACACGCCCTCTTTCACGTAGGGCTCGCGGGCCAGCCACGCATCGAGCGCGGTGCGGCTGGGAAAATCCGCGAAGATGGCGGAGCCGATCATGGTTCCGGCGTCGTCGAGGATGGCGCCGGCGGCGCGCAACTCGCCGCGTTCGACCATCGGCTTGATGCCCTCGAAGTGTAGTCCGCGGACCCGGCGCCGGCGCGCGGGCGCGTCGGCATCGGTGCCGTCATAAGCGAGCACGAGGAACTGGGCCATGCCTGCCTCCAACACAAGGGGAGCATGACGCTAGCACGGCGGCCGCTCGCTTAGAGCTACTTGCCGCTCGGCTTCGCCATCGCCCCCGCCAGCTCCCCGAGGACCGGGACCAGCCGCAGCGGCCGCTCCGGATCGAGCACGCCGATGCCGGGCGGCGCGTCGGCGGCCGCCTCGAGATCGACGTCGTACGCCACCAGGCCGCGCTCGCCACGATTGAGCCGCTCGATCGCGGGAAGGACCGCGCCGGTCTCGGCCAGTGCGGTGCGCCATGTCGCCAGATCGACGCCCAGATGTTCGGCGATCAGCCCCTCGCGCAAGGTCGCGATGGCCGCCCGCGCCGGCTCCGTGGCAGCCTCGAGCGCCACGTCACATTCGGTGTCGAGGCCCATCGAGCGCCGGTTCAGGTTCGAGGAACCGATGCGCAGAAACGCATCGTCGACGATGAGCAGCTTCGAGTGGACCTTCACCTCGCACCGGGGCTGGTGCGCGCCGACGGGGAAGAACAGGCCGAGCCGGCCGCCGCGGTCGGCGCGCGACAGCTGGGCGAACAGGCGGTCGCGGCCGCGCGCCATCGCATAATATTCGAGCACGCCCTGGGAGCGGTGCATCGCCAGCACGATCACCTCCGGCCCGTCGGGCTCGCCGAGCCGGACGGCCAGCGCATTCGCCACCGACGGCAGGGCGAAATATTGCGTCTCGATATAGATGATGCGCCGGGCCGCGGCGATCGCGGCCAGCAGCAGCGGCTCGATCTCGCGCCGCTCCTCCTGGCCGTTGTGTTTCGGACGGGTGCGCGCGATCGCCAGCCTATGATCGCGCAGCGCGGGCGGGACGGAGTCCGGCCACACGTCGTCGCGGGCCGGGAGCGGCTCCAGCGCTTCGCCGGTCAGCGCCGACCATCGGCCGCGCACGCATTCGGCGATGTCGTGGGCGGTCCCGCCGTCGACCATGATCTGGAGGTCGTGAACCGGCGGATAGGCGCTGCCGGCGTCGCACAGCCGATAGGGATTGTCCGGCGCGTGCGCCGGGTCGTCCCAGCGGGCGCGCGTCAGGTCCATGCCGCCCAGAAAGGCGAGCGAGTCGTCGATGCTGACGATCTTCTCGTGGTGGCAGGCTTCGATCGGACAGGCGCCGTCGAGCCGGTAGTGGATCCGCGGATGCTTCCACCACTCGCCGAACAGCATGTACGGCAGCTCGGCGTTCTCGCCGTAAGCGACCGACCCGCGCCAGATCAGGAGGTGGATTTCGAGCGATGGCGTGCGCTCGACGAGCTGGCGGAGGAAGGCGCCGAACGGCAGGCCGTCCGGGTCATCCGGCCGCAGCCGGATGTTGCTGTCGAAATCCCAGCCGACGATCACGACGCGCCGCCCCGCGCGCAGCAACGCCTGCTCCAGCACGGTGAAATAGCGCTGCCCGTCGACCAGAAACGCGATCCGGCCGGCGTTCGACATCCGCCAGCAATTCACTCCGGGGCGTAACACGGTTTCGGAGCCGGGTTCCGGGGGCGAGGCCGAGCTGTCAGCAGGCTCAAACATCACGCCAGTAGAACGGCTTGAGTGCCGTCCCGGTTCCCGATCAGTTGGCGCGGAACAAGTTCGGGCGCCGGTGGTTCTTTTGAAATGACGATGCGGCGGCATGTGATGCGGGGCCTTCAGGTCGTAACGGCCCTGGTCGGGGCCTTCCTGCTGTACCGCGTGCTCCGGCAACACGATCCGCGCGAGATCGCGGCCGCCATCCGGCAAATTCCGCCCACCAACATCCTTCTGGCCGTCGCCTTCACCGCCGGGAGCTATGTCTGCCTGGCGGTCATCGAATACATGGGTCTCGTGTACGCGTCGCGCCGGCGCGTGCCGGCATCGCGCGTGATGCTGGTGACGATCGCCGGCCTCGGCATCGGCCACAGCGTCGGCTTGTCGGCGCTGAGCAGCGGGGCGGTCCGCTACCGGATGTACACGCGCAACGGCCTCAACGCCGAGGCGGTGGCCAAGATCCTGATCTTCTCCGGGTTGACGGTCGTGGTCGGGCTGATCGCGGTGTTCTGCCTGGTGATCGCCGTGCACGGCCACGCGGTCGCCTCCTATCTCGGCATGAGCCCGCGCAAGCTGGCCGACCTGATCGTCGGCTTGGTCACGGCGCTGGCCCTCTACCTGGCGCTGTGCGGCAGCCGCTCGCGCCACGTCAGGCAGGGTGTGCGCATCGGCCGCATCCGTTTCTGCATGCCCTCGCTGGCGCTGGCGGTGGGCCAGATCGCCTTCGGGGCGACCAACTACGCCTGCATCGCCGGCATCCTCCATGTGTGTCTGACCCCCACGACGCCGAGCGACTATTCGCTGGTGGTGACGCTGATCGTGCTGGCCGACGCCGCCGCGATCATCGGCCACGTGCCGGGCGGCTGGGGCGTGCTGGAATATGTCGTCGCCAGCTTCCTCAGCGGCCCCGGCGTGATCGCGGCGCTCATCGTCTTCCGGGCGATCTACTATCTGGCGCCGCTGGCGCTCGGCGTCGTCATCCTCATCCACGATGAGCTGTCGGCCCCCCGGGTTGCCGCACCGCAACCGCAGGACGGACGGCTGATGCAGGGCGGGTGACCGCCGATGTCGCATGTCCGGCCGCGCGCGTTCCGGGTGGTCAGCTACAACATCCACTCCTGCATCGGCAGCGACCGGCGGGCCAGCGCCGAGCGCATCCTGCATGTGCTGCGCGAGATCGAGGCCGATGTCGTCGCGCTGCAGGAGGTGGGGCATGATTCGCTGGTCGACGGCCTCGAGCAGTTCGCCTTCTTCGAGCAGAACCTCGCCATGGCCGGCGTGCACGGGGTCAACCTCAGGCGCGGCAAGCACGCCTTCGGCAACGCGCTGTTCACCCGCGGCGACATCCGCGATTTCCATCTCGAGGATCTGAGCGTCACCTCGTTCGAGCCGCGCGGCGCCATCGATTGCTCGATCCGGCTGGGCGATCACGTGATCCGGGTGGTGGCCACCCATCTCGGGCTTTATCCGTACGAGCGCCGCGAGCAGCTCGACCGGCTGGGCCGCGTGCTGACCCTGCGGCGCAACGCGCTGACGGTCGTGCTGGGCGATTTCAACATCTTCGGCCTCGAGCGCCGCGTGCTGCGGCGCGCCGGCGCCCCGCCTCGGCTGCCGCGGCTGCGCACCTTTCCGGCCCGGCGGCCGCTGATGTCGCTGGACCGCATCTGGACCCTGCCCAACGACCAGGTCGTGCACTCGCATGTCCACCGCACGCCGCTGTCGCGGAGCGCCTCGGACCACCTGCCGATCGTCGCCGACATCGCGTGGATGGACGAACCCGCCCTCGCGTGAGGATTCCGCAACGCCCGCATGAGGGGAATTCACGCAATCTCCGTCGCGTCCCGGCCGGCCCTCGATTAAGCTGGCGACAGTCGATCCGCGGTGGAGGGGATACGCTTGGCCGAATACACGCTCTACTGCTTCGCCCAGTCCGGCAACTGCTTCAAGGCGGCGCTGATGCTGAACCTGTGCGGCGCCGACTGGACGCCGCGCCATGTGGATTACTTCAATGGCGAGACGCGCACGCCGGCCTATCGCCAGATCAACGCCATGGGCGAGGCGCCGGTCCTCGAATTCACGGCCGACCGCGGCCCGCAGCTTCTCAGCCAGTCCGGCGTGATCCTCGACTTTCTCAGCGCCCGCTTCGGCCGGTTCGGGTGGCAGAGCGAGGACGAGCGGCGCGAGATCCTGCGCTGGACCCTGTTCGATAACCACAAGCTCACGAGCTATATCGGCACGCTGCGCTTCATGCTGCGCTTCATGAAGACCGGCGAGACGCCGGTGACCGAGTTCCTGCGCGGCCGCGTCGTCACCTCGCTGGGCGTCCTGAACGACCACCTGGCCCACCACCGCTTTGCGGTCGGCGACCGGCCGACCATCGCCGACATCTCGATGTGCGGCTATCTCTACTGGCCGGACGATTTCGGCATGAGCTGGGCGGATTACCCGAATATCGGGCGCTGGCTCGGCGACATCCGCGCCCTGCCCGGCTGGGTGCATCCCTACGAGCTGATGCCCGGCCACCCCCTGCCGGAGAAGAAGGGGCCGGAGAAGAAGAAGGGGTGAGCGTGGGCCCGCCCCCCTGAATCGCGTGCAATAGTGCAAGAGTTTTTCAACCCCTTGAAAGAACGAGGGAATAACGCCCACAACTATTGCAGGGGTCGGTGCAATTCTTTCCGGCTCTGGACGCGCGCCCCGGCCCGGGCACAATGGGCTGATGATGTCGGGTGCGACTCTGGCGCTGGTGTCCGCCGCCTTGTTCGGCGCCAGCACGCCGTTTGCGAAGCTGCTGCTGGGCGCGGTCGACCCGTGGGTCCTGGCCGGCCTGCTGTATCTGGGCTCCGGCCTCGGGCTGGTCGCGGCGCTGGCCGGCCGCGCCGCCCTCGGCCTGCCGAAAACCGAGGCGCCGCTGCGCAAAACCGACCTGGCCTGGCTGGGGTTGATCATCCTGTTCGGCGGCATCCTGGGACCCGTGCTCCTGATGCTGGGCTTGCGCTCGACGCCGGCTTCGTCGGCGTCGCTGCTGCTGAACCTCGAAGGCCTCGCCACGATGGCGATCGCCTGGATTGCGTTCCGCGAGAACGTCGACCGGCGGATCCTGTTCGGCGCGTTCGCCATCCTCGCGGGGGCGGCCTCGCTCTCCTGGCAACAGACAACGATTGAGATCGGCTGGGGATCCCTCGCCATCGCCGGCGCCTGCCTGTGCTGGGGCATCGACAACAACCTGACCCGCAAGCTCTCGGCGGCGGACCCGGTGCAGATCGCCGCGACCAAGGGTGTCGTCGCCGGCGCGGTCAATCTCAGCCTCGGCCTGCTGCAGGGCGCCCTGCTGCCGCCGGCGGGGGCCGTCGCCGCGGCGGCGATCGTCGGTTTCCTCGGCTACGGCGTCAGCCTGGTCCTGTTCGTGCTGGCGCTGCGCCAGCTGGGCACGGCGCGCACCGGCGCTTATTTCTCGACCTCGCCGTTCATCGGCGCCGTCCTGTCCATCGCCCTGCTCGGCGACCCGGTGACGCCGCAGCTGATGCTGGCCGCCGTTCTCATGGGGCTCGGCACGTGGCTGCACCTGACGGAAAATCATGCCCATGACCATGTCCACGACGCGATGAGCCACGACCATCGGCACGTGCACGACGAGCACCACCGCCACGACCATTCACACGGCGAGGCGCAGGGCGGGCCGCACGCCCACGCGCACCGGCACGACCGCCTGGTCCACCGCCACGCGCACTATCCCGACCTGCATCACCGCCACGAGCATTGAGCGTCAGCCGGTCTGCTGCTCCAGCTCATGGCCGATGACCCGTTGCGGCGGGAAGAACAGGCTCACGGTCGTCCCCTGACCGACGATGCTATCGAGGACGAACCGTCCGCCGTGCAGCTCGGTCAGGACGCGCACGAGCGGCAGCCCCAGCCCGGTGCCCTCGGTGGCGCGAGCCAGCTGGGAGTCGATCTGACCGAACGGCGCCAGCGCCGTCGGGATATCCTCTGCCGCAATCCCGATGCCGGTGTCGCCGACCCGGATCACCATTTCGCCGTCCGCCATGCCGGCGGTCACTTTGATCGATCCGCCGGGCCTGGTGAACTTGATCGCGTTGGTGAGCAGGTTGAGCAGCATCTGCTTCAGCTTCAGCTCATCCGCCTCGAGAAGGGGAAGCCGATCGGCGACCTCCGTGCCGACCGTGAGGCCGGCGTGCTGCGATCGTTGCGCCGTCAAACTCAGGCAGGCGGCCACCACGTGGGCCACGCTGACCGGGCCGGGCCGGATCTCAAGACGCCCCGCCTGGGCCTTCGAGAGATCCAGGATGTCCGATATCAAGGCGAGAAGATGAGTTCCGGCGCCGTTGATGTCACGAGCGTATTCGACATAGCGCGCGCCGCCCAGCGGTCCGAACTGCTCGCGCTGCATGACATCCGAAAAGCCGATGATCGCGTTGAGGGGCGTGCGAAGCTCGTGGCTCATCATCGCCAGGAAATCGGACATGGCCTGGCGGGCCCGCGCCGATTCCGCCACCGCGGCCTGCAGCTCCAGCGCCTGGCGCGCGTCGCGTTCGACCTTGGCGCGAATCAGGGCCTGGCCGGTCCCGATGCCGCGGTACAGCCCGTTGGCGGTGACCACAAACCCATGCACGAGCGCCGCGGGATGGTCGACCGCGACCTGGCGGCCAAGCTCGTTGATCAACGTCGATTCATCCACCGTGAGGGGGCGATCATCCATCAACGCAGCGATCGGTCGCCGGCCATAAAGTTCGGGGCCGTACCGTTCCGCGTAACGCGTCACGGCAGAATGCCGGCTGACCAGACCGAGCGGCGCCGTGCTCTCGCTGACCACCACCACGCCCGGGGCATCGGGGGTGGCCATGAGCCAATCGTAGACGTCACCGCAGGTCGCATCCGGCAGGACCGGCGGAACCTGGATCGCGAGCGCACCGGCGCGCGTGGGCTCGCTCGACGACCGCTCCGGGGCCAATAGAAGCTGAGGTAACATGCTGAAAGAACTTTGAAATTTCTTGCACAAACCAGGGCGCAACGCGGCGTGACCGGGGCAAGCTAATGGGCTACTGTTGCCTAAATGTAAACGTCGCTTAACTTTCACATATCTGTAAAACAGCGGCCGAAGCCCACGCATGACGGTGGGTTTGAAGACGGCTTTGGGTGATTTCAGCTTCGGAGCGGAGAGGACCGGCATGAACTGGACGGAATACGCGCGGGTTGTGGCTGAGTTCAAGAAACGCATCGGCGGCCGGCCGCCGAGCATTTTCACCGAGCAAGGCGCCATCGACTACATGAAGCGCCTGCTGGCCGAACTTTCGGCCAAGGGCGGTCAGCCCAACATCGGGCATCCGGCGAAGCGCGACTGAGCCGCGGGGCTGAATCCAGAATCATTTCACCACGGAGACACGGAGATCACGGAGAAGGAGAGAGGAGAAGATGCAACTCTCTTCTTCCCTCCGTGCTCTCTGTGCCTCCGTGGTTGAATTCCTTGGATGCCCGCTTTCTCGCGGGCATGACGATCTAGTGGATCGACGCCAACAGATGAGTCCCGATCCTTTTTCCCTCGTCACCCCGGACGAGCGAAGCGAGATCCGGGGTCCATCTCGCCCGTGGCAGCATGGACCCCGGCTCGCGCGGCTGCGCCGCTTGGCCGGGGTGA